>CAVFDO010000018.1:0-26431 GCA_963621095.1 bacterium | reverse complement strand
TATAACATACATTATGCGAAGTGCTAATAAAATCTTTTACTCCCATGTTTAATTTCTTGTTGAGTTGCAAACCTAAGCTTTACTTTGTACTCTATCCTTTACTTAACTAGCAAATCTTATAAAGTGAGTTGCAAATCTATCATTTACTTAACGAGATTATAATACAAAAAAGTACTAACTGTTTGAACCATATTTGTGGTTCATCAGTCAGTACTTCTTTTTTTATATTGGATTGTTTGGATTGCCAACAGACTCTTTAATACTTAATAAAACATCATCTTCAATAGCACCTGTGTTTGAATTACTCATTCTACGTCTAGGACGTCTGTTGCTTGAAAGTTTTGTAAATGTATCCCGTCTTAGTTCTTTGAGCTTTTTATTATCTTTGTAGATACTATCAAATGCTTTTATTATTTGTTCAACCATAAATTCATCATATTCGTCTTTTACGTATACAATAACAGATTGTTTAGCTAAATCTTTTGTAGTCTTTAGAGGCTTATCAATCATTTGTTGCATAATATTTTCTTGAGATGCTTGTGTAACATCATTAATAACTCTATCTTTAGCGTTTCCATATCGTAAACTTCGCATAATATTATTTTAAATAAAATTAATTTTTTATTCTTTTTTACTCGTCTTTACAATGATAAGTTATAATACTTGTTATCTTAGGAGGTTTTATGAATAGAATTCGTATATTAGCTACTTCAGATGTTCATGGTTATGTATTTCCCTATTCTTATGTTGATGGTAAAAATATTAATGGAAGTTATAGTCGTTTAAAGATATTAATTCATTCTTTAAGAGATGAAAATACACTTGTTTTAGATAATGGTGATGTTCTTGAAGGCTCCCCTTTATCTTTTTATCATTTCTTAAAAAAATCTGATAAAATCTCCCCTATGACAATCGCTATGAATGAAATTGGATATGATTATGTAAATGTTGGGAATCATGATTTTAATTATGGAGAATATGCCTTATTTAATCATTTAAATCATTTAAATGCAAAATGTATTACTACAAATTGGTATTATAATGAACAACCATTTTGTAATACATATATATTAAAGAAAATTAACGGCATAAATATCGCATTATTTGGTTTAACAACGCAATATATTCCTCATTGGGAACAACCTAAAAACATTCAAAATTCTAAGTTTTCTTCCGCAGTTGATCAAGCAAAAAAAATTGTTAAAAAAATAAAAAAAGATGGAAAAGCAGATTATATTATTTGTTTATATCATGGGGGATTTGAAAGAAATTTAGACACTGGTGAACCAAGTGAGGATTTGACTGGAGAAAATGAAGCTTATGAAATAGTTAAAACAATTCCTGAAATAAATGTTTTAATTAGTGGTCACCAACATCGTTCCCTTCAAGGAAAATTATTTCAAACATATTATACACAAACAAATTGTAATGGATTAGAACTTGCTTGTATTGATATTTATCCAGATACTAATGTAATTGAAACAAAAATCATTCCTGTTGAACAATCTTTTGATCAACACATATTAAATTTAGTAAAAGATGAAGAAGATGAATGTCAAACTTGGCTAGATACTCCATTAGGTCACTCAAACATTGACTTATCAATTCAAAATGAATTTGATGCTCGTATTCATAAAGCACAATTGTTAACTTTTATTAATAAAGCTGCTATAGAATATTCAGGTGCTGATATTTCTGCTAGTTCATTATTTATAAATGCGACTGGTTTGAATTCTGAAATTACAATGCGAAATTTAGTAAGCACTTATGTTTATCCAAACACTTTAGTCGTAAAACAATTTACAGGAAAACAATTAAAAGAATATTTAGAAAAAAATGCTGAGTTCTTTTCTATTTCGGTAGATAATCATATTATCATTTCACCATCCTATTTATATCCTAAAAATCAAGTTTATAACTATGACATGCTGGATGGTATTGAATATACAATCAAAGTATCAAACCCAATTGGTTCTAGAATTATAACATTTACTAAAAATGGAAAACAAATCCAAGAAGATGATCTATTTACTGTTGTAATGAATAATTATAGGGCTTCTGGAGGAGGAAACTTTGATATGGTGAAGGATGCTGAAACAGTAAAAGAAATAGCAACAAATATGGTTGATATTCTTGCGAAATATATTATCAAACATAAAGTGATTGATTTTGAACCTGTACATAATATAAACGTAATCATTTAAAAACATGTAGGAAATTCTACATGTTTTTAAAAATATAATGTTTTAAGAAATCTTTCTTCTTTTTCTGATTTCTCAATAATTCTAATAGAATTTTGTTTAATCTCATAAAGAATATATCCGCAACATTGAGAAAAATCTACACTACCTTCCTTTGTATTTACAGCATGAAAACTTAAAGAAGGAGCAGTGTAATAAGGAATTGAATCAAGATATTGTTCTTTAAACCAATGTGTATGTCCATTTAATATAGCTAATGGACGATTTCGAATCAAAACTTCTTCTAACTTTGAACTATTTTTCAAACCAGGTATTCCAGGTACATCTTCGAATTGATGATGCATTAAAACAATACAATTAGAATGTTGCTTCAACTTAGAGTCTAACCATTTTAATCTATTATCATCTAGGTAACCATTTGAGACATTATACGCACTATTATCAAATGAAATGAATGTTATATTATTAATTGAATAAACATTTAAATAAGCACCATTTATTTCTTGAAAAGAGAATGCATTAAAAAATGCTTCTTTATTATCATGATTACCTAAACTGATTACATATGGAATTTTCAAACTATCAAGTGTTGTTTTTACACTTTTGTAATCTTCCTCATTTCCAGTATCACAAATATCTCCTGTAATGACAATCAAATCAATATTCTGAATTTGATTAACGATATTTTTTACTTTTATTAAAGTTGGATCCATAAGAGATAACATCGTTTCATATGGATTTTTAAGATTATATTTAGAACGATAATGGATATCTGAAATATGTAATACTCTCATCTTAATTTCTTTCTAATAATACCAGTAATAATATCTAAAACATAGACAGTAACTATTACAGATAATAATATAATACTTACTTTATCCCAGTTTCGTGCTTGAATTGCAAAAATCAAAGTAGCACCAATACCACCTGCTCCAACTAACCCTAAAGTAGATGCACTTCTTACACCAATTTCAAAATGGTTTAATATTAAAGAAGAATAAATTGGTAAAAGTTCAGGGATTCTCGCATAGAACATTGTTTGTACACTATTTGCACCAACAGATTTACATGCTTCTACCGGTGTTTCATTCATCTTTTCCATTTCCTCAGTAAATAATTTACCAAGCATTCCTATCTGATGAACACCTATTGCCAGCATTCCAGCAAATGCGCCAGGTCCAACAACTTTAACAAAAATAATTGCATAAATTAATTCTGGAAAAGCTCTTAAAATATCTAATATAATTTTTCCAATTCTAGGAACAATTGAATTAGACCATAAATTAGAACTAGCTAGTAATGTAAATGGAATAGCTAAAATAGTTCCTATTGTAGTTCCAGCAAATGCTATCGCAATTGTAAGTAATATCAACGAAAATACATCTTCTCCACTTCCATCATAAAAATAGTTGAAATCTGGATGAAATAATTGTTTTACAGTTGATGTGAAATTCGCCCATGAAAAAGTATTAAATGCACTATAATCTAAATCATATGCACAGAAAAATATAATTATTAGAAGTAAAAGAAATGTACATAAACCAGAGTGTTTTTTTATCTTCACTGTCATGCAACCTTCCTCCTAATATATTCTGAAAGCCAATCTACAATCATAACTACAATAAATATCATTAATATTACTAAGGATACTCGATCATATTTAAACAATCCTAATGAAGTATTTAGAATAACTCCAATACCACCTGCTCCAACATATCCTAATACAGTAGAAGAACGTATATTGATTTCTAATGCATAAAAGCTATAGCTTATAATACTAGGAATCATTTGTGGCCAAATTGCCCAAATTGCTATTTTTAACTTATTTGCGCCCACAGATTCACATGCTTCTAAAGCAGACAAATCGATTGTTTCAATAGATTCATAAAATAATTGTGCTGTTAAACCAAAAGTAAATATGATGATTGTTAAAACACCAGTAGCTTCACCAATTCCAATCATCGATACTAAAATTGCAGCTAATAACATATTTGGTATTGTTCTAATAACATTTAAGATAAAACGTACAATGCTTGTAAGAATAACATTTTTAGTAGCTATTGTAGTTGCCAAAAATGAGAATGGAATTGCCAATAAAACGCCTAAAATTGTTCCTAAAATAGACATTTTCAATGTTCGAATCAAAGGATCTATTAAACTAGGCAAATAAGAAAAATCTGGATGTACTAGTTTATCTAAAAAGATAATTACTTGATTTGAATTTTGAAAAACTTCACTGAAATTTGCACCAACTGCATTTGAAGCTGTTCCAAAACACAAAATTATCAATATAATAATGAATATGTGTTTATACCAATCAAAGTGGACAGTATCTTTGATTTTCATGCAGCAAGCTCCCCACTCGGATTATAATTTCCTTTATAGATTTCTTTTAACTTCTGATCTGTCAATTCATCTGGTGTACCATCAAACACTAACTTTCCATCTTGTAAACCAATAATTCTTGTAGCGTAATGTTTTGCTAATTCAACAGAATGAATATTTACAATGACAGTTCTACCAAGCGTTTGGTTGATCATTCGAAGATCACTTAATACTTTATTAGAAGTTACAGGATCTAATGAAGCGACAGGTTCATCCGCAAGAATGATATTTGCTTCTTGAAATAATGTTCTTGCGATACAAACACGTTGCTGTTGACCACCTGACAATTCGTCACATCGACTATGTAATTTATCTTGTAAGTCTACTTTATTTAATACTTTGTTTACTAACTCATATTCTTCTTTTGTAAAAAGACCAAAAATACTTTTAAAAGTACTATATGAACCTAATTTACCTGATAGAATATTTTTCTGTACAGTACTTCTTTTCACTAAATTGAATTGTTGTGAAATTAATCCTATCTTAGTTCTTAGATTTTTTAATTCTTTTTTGTTTGCTTTTGTAATTGATTGTCCATCAATTATGATTTCTCCTTCAGTAATTTCATTTAATCGATTGATTGAACGAAGTAATGTACTTTTACCTGCACCAGACAATCCAATAATACATAAATAATCACCATCATTAATTGTTAAATTAATATGATCCATGGCTTTTGTTCCATTTTTATAGATTTTTGATGCATTTTTGATTTCAATCATTATTATTTACTCCGCTGCTTTTGCTATATAAGATTCAATTGTATCGTATGCTGATTCATCAGCTTCTGTATATGCAGTGTGTCCCCATAAAGACATAGCTTCTTTACCTTCTTCATCATTAGGCATATTCAAGAAAACTTCTTTTACCTTAGCTTGTAAATCAGAACTCATTGTTGGTAATACAGCAATCGCATCATTAGGAATATCACCTTCCGTTAAATATAAAACTTTTAAATCTTCAAATAAGTCATCATTTTCAAATTTACTTGAGAATACATATCTAGCACCTTCAAATACAAATGCAGCATCAGCTTGTCCATTTAATACAGCAGTGATTTCAGAAGGAATATCATTTACTGTAACAATTGTACAATCAGTTGTTGGATCAATTCCAAGATCTTTCATTTCTGCTACAGGATAGATATAACCAGAAGCAGAGTTAGCACTTAATGTTGCAATTGTTTTTCCTTTTAAATCAGATAAAGATTTTAAATTGCTATCAGCTTTTACAAGTACTTCTCCTTTGAATGTAGATGCACTTGAATCAGCAATTGGTTGTTCATTTTCATCATAATCTGTTAAAGAAGAAGATAAAATTGCTTTTGCTGCTCCTTGTTCTCTTGCTTGAACATATGCAGCAGGTGGCATGATACCAATATCTACTTTACCAGATGCCATAGCTTCGACGATTGTAGAATAATCTGTTGCCATTGTAACAGTTACATCACAATCTAAAGCTTTAGATAGATATTCTTCAAATGGTTTAACTTTTGCGTCCATTGAACCATCGTTGTTAGTTGGAACAAATTGAACAGTTAATGAAGTTACATCACTTGTTTCTTTTGAAGTTGTACTTGCATTAGAATTTGAACTGCATGCAGTTACTCCAGTTAACATAGTTGCGATAAGAATAGTTTTTAAAAGTTTATTTGTTTTCATAATGTTTCCTTCCTTTAAAACACAGAAAAATTATATCTTTTTTTATTTTTGATGTATATTGTTTTTTTGTATATTTACATCTATATTCCATGAATTTTACATTTGAATTATCATCTAAAAAATACAGCATGATTGATTATGCTGTTCATCAACTATTTCATCATTGTTTCTACAAATGCTTTTATTGTTTCTGCACATTGTTCATAACCGATTGCTGTGTTTAAACATAAATCATAATTATGAATATCAGTAAAATCTTTTCCAGTATATTGTTTATAGAAATTGGCTCTTTTCTTATCTTTTTTTTGAATAAATTTTTCTACTGACATCTTACCGTATTCATTTAATTCTTTAGCGTGTGCAATTTTATGTTCCATATCACTATAAAGATAAACATTCATAGCTTTGATATTTGCTTCTTTTAGAATTGCTTCTGAAGCTCTACCAATAATGATACAAGGTTTCTTTGCAAGTTTAATGATTACTTCTCGTTGTGCATAAAATACACAATCATACTTAGAACCATTTCCAAATAAAGTATCAATGATTTTCTCACCATCACCCATTTCTTCTGAAACCTTTATTAATTGCTTTTCAGTTAATCCAGAATCATTTACTGTAGCTTTAATGAAGTCTTTATCATACCAAGGAATATTTAACTTTTCTGATAGTAATTTCGCTACACTTCTACCTCCTGCTGCATATTCTCTTGTTATTGTTATAACTGGTATATTGTATTCACTCATATTATTTCTTACTCATTTCTTTGAAAAAATTGCATTCTTCATCATTACATAATTTTGCATCTTCTAACTGAATATTACATTGAAATACATGTGTTAGAGGATTTTCTTTATTTCCATAGTGTCTATAAATAAATGGTACATCATTCTTTTCTAAGACCGGAATTAATTTGGATGGTGCTTCTTTTAAGAAATCACCAGGACATGTCATAATAAAACATGGAGGATAATTTCCTGTAATGAAATTGAAAGAACTGATTTCATGGAATTCTTCATTCGTTCCTTTGTTTGGTAAAAAATCTTCCATTAATTTTGCAGTATCACCTAAAGATTCTGGTTGCATGAGATATACACCACAATTTAATGCGATTGCTTTAAAATTGAAATTTGTAGGTAATGCATATGGCACATTATATTCTTTATTTGTTAGAGCACAAGCAAATAGAGATAACATATGTGCACCAGCACTATCCCCTACACCAAATATATTATTTATATCAAAACCATATTGCTCTTGATTTTCAATGATCCAATTACAAACGTTTGTAGTATCTTCAAAAGAAGCTGGATATTGATATTCTGGTGCTAAACGATAAGAATAATTCACAACAGCGAATCCACGTTCAGCCAAATTCATACAGTACCATTGATATACATCTTTGTCACCATATACCCATCCACCACCATGAATATTTAAAATGACTGGTAGGATTCCTTTAGCATTTTTAGGTCTATAAACATCTAATAAATTCCATTTTTCATCTTTATCATCATAACGTATATTATCATAACGAATAATATCATCTGGAATATGATTATTCTTATCTCTTTCTGCATCTCCCATAGAAAAAGTTTTACGTATTATATCTGAATATTCACTCATACTATATCTCCCAATCAACTTTATTATTATCACGCAGAATAATAAAAAAAGCTATCTCTAATTGAGATAGCTTACATAACAATAAATAATTAAGCGTTTTTAGCTAAAGCAACTTTGATCTTATCTGTTAGTAATGGAACGATCTTATTTAAATCACCAACAATACCATAGTCAGCTACATCAAAGATTGGAGCTGTTTCATCTTTATTGATTGCGATGATAATATCAGATTCTTCCATACCAGCAACGTGTTGAATAGCACCAGAAATACCAATTGCGAAATATACATGAGGACGAACTGTCTTACCAGTTTGACCAACTTGTAATTCCTTTGGTTCCCAACCATTATCTACAACAGCACGAGAACAAGAAACTGTACCATGTAATACTTCAGCTAAATCTTCAAGAAGTTTGAAGTTTTCTTTAGAACCAACACCACGTCCACCAGATACAAGAATCTTAGCTTCAGCAATATCAGCTACGTTAGAAACTTCCTTAACAACTTTTTCGATTTCTACATAACAATTGTTCTTTTCAAGAGATGGTTTCCAGTTAATAACTTCTGCCTTTGCACCCTTGATAGGATCAATCTTTTGCATAACGCCAGGTCTAACCGTAGCCATTTGAGGACGGTTATCAGGACAAGCAATAGTAGCAATTGTATTACCACCGAACGCTGGACGAGTCATTAATAATTGTTGATGTTTTTGTTCTTGGTTAGGACCAACAACAAGTGGGAAATCACCAATTTCTAGGACTGTACAGTCTGCAGTTAAACCAGTTTGTACTCTAGCACTTGTTCTAGGACCTAAATCACGTCCAATAGCTGTAGCACCAACAAGAACGATTTCTGGTTTATATTCATTGATATATCCAGCTAATGCTTGTGTATATGGTTCTGTTCTATAATCCTTTAATTCAGGATCATCAATAACAACAACTCTATCTGCACCATATTCAGCTAATTCATCAGTTAATCCGCCAACATTTTCACCAATTAATACTGCAGTTACAGTTTTATCATCAAGGTCTTTTGCGAGCTCTCTAGCTTTACCAAGAAGTTCCAAGGCAATGTTAGAAAGTTTTCCATCTACCTGTTGAGCATAAATCGCAATGCCCTTGTATTCATCAAGATTCTTTTCAATCATTGTTTATTCCTCTTTTCTTCTTAGATAACATGCTTTTCAGTAAGTACATTTAAGATGTAATCAGCAGCATCTCCGTCTGATTCTGGAGTAACTGTTGTTCCCTTACCTTTAGCTACCTTATCACTAGCTTTTGCAATCTTTGTTGGTGAACCTTTTAATCCAATGTTAGAATCTTCAACATCTAAATTAGCTCTACCCCAAACAGTAACAAGTTCATCTTTATGATCTAAAGCATAGAAGATTCTTCCTGGTTTCATATATCTTGGCTCATTCAATTCAGCTAAGCATGTAACTAAAGCTGGTAATTGAGATTTAACCATCATATAGCCATCATCAAAGATTCTCTTTACTTCGATTGTCTTATTTGTTGTATCACAATTTAATTCCTTAGCATAAGAAATCATTGGAAGACTTAAGTGTTCCGCAATCTGTGGTCCTACTTGAGCAGTATCACCATCGATAGCTTGACGACCTGTAATAATTAAGTCATATTCCATATTCTTTAATGCACCAGCAATTGTAGAAGATGTTGCCCATGTATCAGCACCACCAAGTACACGGTCTGTTACTAATAATGCATCATCTGCACCCATTGCAATACCTTCAACTAATACATCTTCAGCCTTAGGAAGACCCATTGTTAATAATGTAACCTTGACGTTTTCAGGATCTTGATCTTTGATACGAAGAGCTGCTTCAAGACCAGCCTTGTCATCAGGGTTCATGATAGCAAGCATTGCGCCTCTATCCAGTGTTCCATCAGCTTTAAATTTAACTCCACCAGCTGTATCAGGAACCTGTTTTACACAAACTACGATTTTAAACATGTTTGATTTCCCTTTCTATTACTTTAGAAGATCTCCAGAGATTACCATTCTCTGAACTTCAGAAGTACCTTCGTAGATCTCAGTGATCTTAGCATCTCTCATCATTCTTTCAACTTCATATTCTCTAATATAACCATAACCACCAAGTAATTGTACGCACTTAGTTGTTACATCCATAGCTGTTTCAGCAGCAAATAATTTTGCTTGAGCAGCTTCTACAGAGAAACGATCCTTAGTTCTCTTAGCTTCTGCAGCTTTATAAACTAATAACTTAGCAGCTTCAACTTCAGTAGCTAGATTAGCTAATTGGAATTGTGTATTTTGGAATGCAGAAATAGAACGTCCGAATTGCTTTCTTTCTTTTACATAAGCAATTGTTCTATCTAATGCACCTTCTGCTAAACCTAAAGCTTGAGCAGCGATACCAATACGTCCACCATCAAGTGTTCCCATAGCAATTGGGAAGCCTTTACCACGAGGACCTAATTGGTTCTCAACAGGGATATGACAATCTTGGAAAATTAATTCATATGTTGCAGAACCTCTGATACCCATCTTGTGTTCTTTTGTACCGAATGTAAATCCTTCTGTACCCTTTTCAACAATGAAAGCTGTGAATTTTTTTTGTTTTCCACGTTTTGTTTCAACGATATCAGTATAAGCAATGATGATATAAACATCAGCTTCTTTACCATTTGTAATAAAGCACTTTGAACCATTTAAGATCCATTCTTTGCCATCTTCACTTAATACAGCTTTAGTTTGAACACCTTGAGCATCTGTACCAGCACCTGGTTCTGTTAAACCAAATGCACCAAGTTTTTCACCTTTAGCTAAAGGTACAAGATACTTTTGTTTTTGTTCTTCTGAACCGTAATGTAAGATAGGATCACAACACAATGAACTGTGTGCAGAAACAATAACAGATGTTGTACCACAAACTTTAGCAAGTTCTTCAACACACATAACGTATGTTAATGGGTCACATCCTTGGCCTCCATACTGTTCAGGAATAGCAATTCCTAGAAAACCATTCTTTGCCATCTTATCAACTGTAACACGTGGAAATTCTTCTGTTTCATCTGTGTCAATTGCTAGAGGCTTTACTTCTTTTTCGGCGAAATCCTTAAATAAGGATTGTGCCATAGTATGCTTTTTATCAAGCTGGAAATCCATTATTTTCTCCTCCAAATTTCCTTCTATTGAAACTAGAATGAATCATTCTAGTAACAAACAATTTTATTTTTTATCTACCGGTGTCTTTGTACGATCTGCGTTATAAATGTAGAAACCTCTACCTGTCTTAACACCTAAGTGACCTGCACGAACCATTTTTCTTAATGTTGTACATGCTCTATATTTTGGATCTTTTGTTTCATTGTAAATAACATCCATGATAGCTAATACAATATCTAAACCAACATAGTCACCTAATTCTAGTGGTCCCATTGGATGGTTAGCACCTAATTTCATTGCTGTATCGATTCCTTCGATATCAGAAATACCTTCTTGGTAAACAAAGATACCTTCATTGATTAATGGAATCAAGATTCTATTTACAACGAAACCTGGAGCTTCATTTACTTCAACAGGAGTCTTTCCTAATTTAACTGAAATTTCTTTTACTGTTTCTACATCAGCATCAGGAGTATTAGCACCCTTGATTACTTCAATTAACTTCATAACAGGAGCTGGGTTGAAGAAGTGCATACCAATAACTGGCTTTTTAAGACCTGCACCAATTTCTGTTACAGATAAGGAAGATGTATTTGTTGCGAAAATACAATTTTCATTCTTAACAATATTTTCTTGTAGATCTTTAAAAGTTGCCTTTTTAATATCCATAACTTCCAAAGCTGCTTCAACAACTAGATCAGGATCAACTGCTTGAGAATTTAAACCAGTAACGATCTTATCTAATAGAGCATCTTCATCAGCTTGTTCCATCTTTCCTTTAGCTACTCTTTTATCAAGAGCTTTTTTAATGTTTGCCTTACCACCATCAGCAAATTCTTGCTTGATGTCACATAAGTAAACTTTTTCAACATCAGCACATTGTGCGAATGTTTGTGCAATACCACGGCCCATTGTGCCGGCGCCAATAACTGCTACTTTCATTTTTAAATCTCCTTTTTATTTATTTTGAAAAGCTACATGTTTTACTTTAGCTGGATCATCTTTTTTACGTAAGAAGTTAGCCATGCCTTCCTTTTGATCTTCAGATTCAAAACAATCACCGAATAACTTCTCTTCAACAACAATTGCTTCATCCATATTTACTTGTAAACCATCATTGATTGCTTTCTTGCAATTTCTAACAGCAATTGGAGCATTTGCAGCAATTGTGCTAGCAAGTTTTAAACATGTAGGAAGTAATTCTTCTAATGTTGTAACTTGGTTAACAAGTCCAATACGATAAGCTTCATCAGCCTTAATATTTCTAGCTGTATAAATCAATTGTTTTGCATATCCTGGAGAAACAAGACGTGCAAGTCTTTGTGTTCCACCAAATCCAGGAGTAATTCCTAAACCAACTTCTGGTTGACCGAATACAGCATTGTCTGAGCAGATACGAATATCACAACTCATAGCAATTTCATTTCCTCCACCAAGAGCAAAACCATTGATAGCTGCAATAACAGGTAATGGGAATGTTTCTAACTTTCTGAACAAATCATTTCCCTTTTTACCAAATGCTTCACCTTCACTCTTTGTTAGAGTACTCATTTCACCAATATCAGCACCAGCAACAAAACTCTTGTCACCTGCTCCAGTTAAAACTAAGCAACGTACTTCGTTTTGATCAACAGCATCTAATACAGTATTTAAATCATCTAATACTTCACTATTTAAAGCATTTAATGCTTTTGGTCGATTGATTGTAATAACACCAACTTGACCATTAACTTCATAATCTACAAAACTCATGAATTAGTCTCTTTCTACAACAGTAGCACAACCCATGCCACCACCGATACATAATGTTGCTAGACCTCTCTTAGCATCCTTTTGTTGCATTGCATAAAGAAGAGTAACAAGGATTCTTGCACCAGAAGCTCCTACTGGATGACCTAATGCAATAGCACCACCATTAACATTTAATTTGCTTAAATCAAAGTTCAAATCTTTACCAACTGCTACTGATTGAGCAGCAAATGCTTCGTTAGCTTCATAAAGATCAAAATCTTCAATCTTTAATCCAGTCTTTTCCATAACTTTCTTAGTTGCAGCTACAGGTCCTACACCCATGATTGATGGATCAACACCGCCTAATGCACCAGCAACCCAAGTAGCTAATGGCTTAATACCTAATTCTTTTGCTTTTTCTTCACTCATAATAACTAGAGCAGCAGCTCCATCATTAATACCAGAAGCATTACCAGCAGTAACTACACCACCTTCAACACCAGAGCAGCATCTTAACTTTGCAAGTACTTCAGGAGTTTGTCCTTCACGTGGGCCTTCATCAGTATCTACAACAACGATACCTTTCTTTTTACCCATATTAACTTCTACAGGAACGATTTCATCTTTAAAACGTCCATTATCTCTAGCATCACATGCTTTATTTTGTGAATTAGCAGCAAACTCATCTAATTCTTCTCTTGTTAAATGCCATTGTTCAGCAACGTTTTCAGCAGTAACCATCATGTGATAATCATTGAATGCATCCCATAAAGCATCATGAACCATAGCATCAACTAATCCATCCTTAGGTGTATTCATTCTGTAACCAAAACGTGCATGTGGTAATACATATGGAGCTAAACTCATGTTTTCCATACCACCAGCTACAACGATATCAGCATCACCAGCGATAATCATATCAGCAGCCATATTAACGCAATTTAAACCAGATCCACAAACAACATTTACAGAAACTGCTGGAGTTGTTACCGGTAGACCAGCCTTTAGAGAAGCTTGTCTAGCTGGGTTTTGTCCTAATCCTGCTTGAATGACATTTCCCATGTAAACATGATCAACATCTTCTGGTTTTAAACCAGCTCTTTTTACTGCTTCTTTGATAACTGTAGCACCTAAATCAACTGCAGGAACAGTACTTAAAGCACCACCCATTTTACCGATTGCAGTACGGCAAGCACTTGCAATCACAACTTTTTTGTTAGCCATTTTATATTCCTCCTATTATTTCAATGGTTTATTCTGCTTCGTATTCTTTGGCTTCTTCTTCGCCAGTTAATACTCTTAATGCACCTTGTGCAAGAGCAATCATTTCTCTTTCACCTGGAATTACTACAACTGGAGCAATCCAATCTGTATAAGATGCAATTGCATCTGTAACATCTTTACCATATGCAATTCCTCCAGTTAATAGAATTGCATCTACTTTACCTTTCATTACGACGGATAATGAACCAATATCTTTAGCATGTTGATAAATGAATGCATCTTTTACAAGCTTTGCATTTTCATCACCATTTTCAATCATTTTATTGACTTCTCTCATATCAGCTGTACCTAGATATGCCGCAATACCTGCATCACCTACAGCACGCTTCATCATATCGTCTACTGTTGCATATTTTCCTGAGTAACAAAGTCTAATTAAATCACCAACAGGAACTGCACCGGAACGTGTTGGAGCGAATGCACCATCACCATCAAGACCATTGAACATATCAATCATCTTTCCATGACTTAATGCACCTGTAGTGCATCCACCACCCATATGTGCAACAACAAGATTTAAATCTTCCATCTTTTTGCCAATGCTCTTTGCATATTCACGAGCAACTGCTCTCATATTTAATGCATGAATCTTGGACACACGCTTAATTTCAGGCATACCAGATAAACGAGCAACATCATGTAATTCATCTACTGCAGTTGGATCTACAATATAACTAGGACAGCCAACTTGTTCTCCTATCTTACGAGCAAGTAGTCCACCTAAGTTTGCGGCATGATCTCCATTTAATGCAATCTCTAAGTCATGCTTGATTGCATCATTTACAGTATAAGTACCAGCTGTAATTGGATGTAAGTATCCACCTCTTCCAACACAAGCATCTAATGAGTTGATATCAAAATGAATTGAATCAAGATAATTCATGATTACTTCATATCTGAAATCTAATTGAGAAAAAGTAGTAGGAAATTTATTCATTTCCGATACTGGATGATTCAATCCTGTTTCATTTACTAATGTCTCATCATCAAAAATAGCAATTTTTGTTGAAGTAGAACCAGGATTGATAGCTAGAATTTTTTTACCCATTTGTTTAACCATTCACTTTCTTCATATGATCACTTAATACTGCAGCTAATGCAATAGAATTGATTTTAACTTGCTTAGAATCACTTCTAGATGTCAAGATAACTGGAGCTGTTGTACCTGTTAAGATGCATCCAATCTGTACATTAGGAACTAAATGATCGATTGCTTTATATGTAATATTTCCAGCATGAATATCTGGGAATAATAGAATATCCGCACAACCTGCACATGGTCTATTTTCAGCACCCTTTTCTTTTGCAGCTTCAATATCTAATGCAATATCTAAAGATAATGGACCATCTATTACACAGTTTTGAATTTCTCCAGCTTCATTTGCCTTACGAAGTTCATCTGCATCTACAGTATTTTGCATCTTTGGATTTACTACTTCTACAGCAGCTAATGGAGCAACTTTTGGTGTATCTACTCCACACGCTCTAGCAACATCTACTGCATATTCAACGATTTGCTTTTTCGCTTCTAAATCAGGATAAGGTAAAAAAGCAACATCTGTTAAGAATAACAAACGATCAATTGTAGGAACTTTAAATACTGCTACATGTGATAATGTTTTTCCTGTACGTAAACCAACTTCTTTATTTAATACACTCTTTAAGAATGTCGCTGTAGGAACAATTCCTTTCATATACATATCAGCTTCACCATCATGTACATACTTTACAGCCACTAGAGTTGCCTCCGTAACATCAGGAACGTTGACGATTTTATATTCATCGAGATTCATTCCAATTTCACTTGCAATTTCTTTGATCTTTTCTTCATCTCCAACTAAAATTGCATCTACGATACCATCTTTATGTGCCTCATTAACAGCTTCTAGTACCGCATGATCTTGCGCATTAGCAACTGACAAGACTTTCTTCTTTCCTTGCTTTGCTTTTGCAATTAAATCACTGAAATCTTTACTCATATTTTTTGTAAATCTCCTTCACAGTTAAATATGTTAAACTATTCACAATCAGAATTCAATGCTTTATCTGAATAATTTGTGAAAATTTTAACACTTTGTGAAACCCTTAAAAATAAGCACAATTTAAAGCGCTTTCATTCAATATTCTTTACAAAATCGAAATAAAACTGTTACAGTATTCATGCGAGGTATTTTTATGAAAGCATGTTATCCAGGAACATTTGACCCATTAACAAATGGACATTTAGATATTATTGAACGAGCTGCAAATATTTTTGATGAAGTTGTTGTTTTGATTAATCACAATCCTAGAAAGAACTGTTTATTTACTGTAGAAGAAAGAAAAGCGATGATAAAAAAAAGTATCTCTACCCTTTCTAATGCATCTAAAATTACAGTTATGGTTGGAAAAGGGTTAACAGTTAATATTGCTGAAAGCATTCAAGCAAAAACAATGATTAGAGGTATTAGAGCTGTAACGGATTATGAATACGAATTAGCTACTGCAACAGCTAATATGAAAATAAATCCAAATGTTGAAACATTCTTTCTAATTGCTAGACCAGAATATACTTTCTTGTCATCTTCAACTGTTAAAGAAATTGCAATGAATGATGGAGATATAACAGAATTTGTTCCTAAACCAATTTTAGAAGATGTTGTCAAGAGATTAAAAAGTATATAAAAAAAAGATTCTTGAATAAAACAAGAATCTTTTTTCATACTTATCTAACGATATCTTTTAAAGATTTGCTAGCCTTGAAGCCAGGAACGTTAGTTGCAGCAATTTGGATTGTTTCCTTTGTTTGAGGATTGATACCAGTTCTAGCAGCTCTTTCCTTAACTTCGAATTTTCCGAAGCCAGTAATATCAACTTTATTACCATCTTTAAGAGCTTCAGTCATTGCAGCAAATAAAGACTCAATAACTTCTAGAGCAAGTTTCTTTGTAATTCCATTTTCTTCAGCAACTTTGTCAGCTAATGCCTTCTTGTTTACGATTTCCATATCTTTTACCTCCTATATGGCTCAAATATTCTAACATGTCAAAACATTTATACAATACTTGACAATCATTTTTTCATAATCTTTCACACAATAATTGTATGATTTCATTTAATTTTTCATGGCTGAGGTTTTTTACACCTGCAGCACACATATGACCACCGCCATGATATTTTTCAGCGATGTCATTTATTTGTGTTTGTTTAGCTCTTAAGGAACCATCATATAATACAGTGCCATCTACTGTTTTTTCAGTAAAAATAGCCCATATATCAAAGTCTTTTACATTTCCTAATTTTCCAACAAAGCTTCTTGCTTGTGAAGCATCAAATCCATATTTTAAATAATCTTTTTCTGGAATAATCACATATGCAAAATGTTCTTCTAATACTTTTGTATGTGAAATAATATAACCAGTAAATTGATAACCATTCACACTATTATCAAATACATCATGTGATATCTTTGATAAATCTAATCCTTTTGATGCTAATATTCCACCTGCTTCTAATGTTTGAGGTGTTGTATTGCTAGTAGTGTAATTCAAAGAATCAGTTAAAAGTCCTCGATATAAATATTCAGCAGTTTTTTTAGAAAATATCTTGTTTTCATTTTCATGAAAAAAGAATGTTAAAATTTGACATACTGCTGCAGCATTATCATCAACAAACTTTAAATCACCATATGGTTCTCGATCTGGGTGATGATCAATCTTAACGATTTGTTTTGCATTGAGGAAACGTTGATCATCTACACGAGGTGCATTTGCACAATCAACAACAATAGCTAAAGAATTATTGATTGTTTGTTCAGAAACAATATCATTCTTAGGCCATTCAGCTTGATTACAGCTTTGGTTTCCTAATACATAAACATGTTTATTCGGATAATTTTCAATAATCCAATTTTGCAATCCAAATTGTGAGCCGCAAGCATCACAATCAGGATTTTCATGTCTAAAAATCGTTATAATATCATTAGATTCAATGATATCTAATAAACCATTAAACTCCATGATTAAAGTCCTAATAAACGAACTGTATCTCTAGCGATAACCAATTCTTCATTTGTTGGACAAACAACAACTTCAACCTTTGAATCATCTTTTGAAATCTTTAATTCATCACCATGGCAAGAAGCATTTGCATCATAATCAATAGATAATGACATACTTTCTTCTAATGCCTTTAATACTTTTTCACGAATTAAAGAATCATTTTCACCAATACCAGCTGTAAATGCCATAGCGTCTACATGACCAAGTTGGGCAAAATATCCACCAGCTACATTGACGATACGGTTGATGTAAAGATCAATTGTACGTATAGCTCTTTCATCACCTTCTTTATATGCAGCTTCGATATCTCTGCAGTCTGAAGAAATTCCTGATACACCTAACATACCTGAATGCTTATTTAATAAATCATCCATTTCCTTAGGAGAAGCACCTAACTTTTCTTCCATGTAGAATACAACAGTTGGATCAATATCACCGCATCTTGTTCCCATCATGATTCCACCTAATGGAGTTAGACCCATAGATGTATTCACAACTTTACCATTTTTAATAGCTGTAATAGAAGCACCATTTCCTAAATGACATGTAATCATATTCATATCTTCTACATTCTTTCCTAGAATTTCTGCAGTTCTACGATTTACATACCAATGAGAAGTTCCATGAGCACCATAGCTACGTACTTTATAATTTGTATACCATTCGTATGGAACTGGGAATAAATAAGAATCTTCCTTCATTGTTTGATGGAAAGCTGTATCAAATACAAATACATGTTCAATTGAAGGTAAAGCTTTACATAAAGCTCTATAACATACTAAATGTGCTGGATTATGAAGAGGTGCTAAGTCACTTAATTCTTCAACTTTATTTACAACATCTTCATTAACTTTTACGCTTTCACTAAAATAAGAACCACCTTGAACGATTCTATGACCTGCACCTTTGATTTCATCTAAAGAATCAACAATTCCATTAGATACTAATTCTTTTAATAATAGATCAACTGCTACTTGGTGATCCTTGATTGGTAATTCTTGTGTTTTCTTTTCACCATTTACTTTAATTGTAAATGCACCCATTGCTTGTCCAATTCTTTCAGCTTGACCACTTGTTAAGACTGTTTCACTTGGCATGTCATACAATTGGAATTTTAAAGAACTAGAACCTGAATTAACCGCAATAACTTTACTCATAATTTCCTCCATTTTCGTTATTTTCTAATTTTTCAACATACGAAAGTATATCTTCATCTTTCGTGATTTCTCTTATTTTTTCATAAAGCATAGTTCTTGTTTTATAGGATTCATTACATTTTAAAATGGATTCATAATGAACAAGCTCTTGTTTTACGCGTTTGATTGTGTCATAAACAGCAGTTCTTGATATGTTATTATTTTCTGCGATTTCTTGATACGAATAATCTTCTCGAAAATAATCATGACAAATTTTTTGCTGTTTATCGGTTAACAATCCACCATAAAAATCTAATAATTCATTGATTTCGAATTTATCCATTATGATTCAATCCTTCAGAAATACTATATAAATAAGAATCTAAATCAAATGGTCTTAAATCATCTGGTTGTTCCCCTAAACCTAAAAATAATACAGGAACATGTAATTTATGTTTGATGGCTAAAACAATACCACCTTTCGCTGTACCATCCATCTTAGTTAGAATAATTCCAGATAGTTTTGTACTTTGTGCAAATATTTCAGCTTGTGCTAACCCATTTTGACCTGTTGTAGCGTCTAAGACAAGCCAAGTATTATGAGGTGCACCTTCAATTTCACGTGAAGCAACACGATTCATTTTTTCAAGTTCTTTCATTAAATTGACTTTATTTTGTAATCTGCCAGCAGTATCACAAATTAAAATATCTGCACCTTTTTCTTTAGAGAATCTACATCCATCAACAATTGCCGCAGATGGATCGCCATTTTCTCTTCCTTTGATGACAGGACAATTTAAACGTTCACCCCATTTTACAAGTTGATCGATTGCACCAGCTCTAAACGTATCAGCTGCTACAAAGGCAACCTTCTTACCTTGATTTACCCACATGTTTGCGAGTTTTGCTGCAGTTGTTGTTTTACCTGAACCATTCACACCTTCTAGGAAAAATACAGTAGTTCCATTTTCATTCCATTGAATTGGAACATCTTCATATTCTTCATAAATTTCTTTCATGATTTCCATTAAAAAATTCATTGTCCAATGGAAAGTTAAGGCAGGAAAATTATTACATTTTTCTTTTAGCTTATCGCAAATCAAATCTGCAGTTTCTATTCCAACATCACTTTCTAATAGGATAATCGTTAATTGTTCAAGAAAATCATCATCACATCCATGGAATTCATATTCCATTTTACTTAACTGATCTCCAAAAGTTGAATTTGTCTTTTGGAAACCAGATAAGTACTGCGCTTTGTCTTCTTTCTTAGAAAAAGCTTCTTTTAATTTACTTAAAAAACTCATGATTGTTCTCCTGCATCTGCTAAATGAACAGCTTCTTTCAATTCAACTTTTAACATTTGGGAAACACCTTGTTTTTGCATTGTTACACCATATAAAACATCCGCTTTTTCCATTGTACCAACACGGTGTGTAACGACTAGGAACTGTGTTCTATCTGTATAGTTATGCAAGAAAGAAGCAAATCTTTCTACGTTACCTGGATCTAAAGCAGCTTCAACCTCATCCAAAATAACAAGTGGTACAGGTTTTACTTTCAATATCGCAAATAAAACACATAACGCAATCAAGCTCTTTTCCCCACCAGAGAACAACATGTTATTCTGAACAGCTTTTCCTGGAGGTTGTGCATCAATATCGATACCTGTATTTAATAAGTCACTAGGATCTTGTAAGATTAATCTGGCTTTACCCCCACCATATAAAGATCTAAAGATATCATCAAAGGCAACATTAATAGAATCAAACATTTCTTTGAATTGTTTCTTCATAATGGAATCCATTTCATCAATGGCTGATAAGATTTTATCTCTACTCAAAGTCAATTCTTCAATGTTTTTCTTTAGATTTTCATATCTTTCATTTACTTCAGAATATTCTTCTGGAGCATTCATATTGATATTACCAAGATGTTCAATCTCACTTCTAAGTTTCGCAACTTCTTCTTTTGCGTTTTCAACGACTTCATTTGAAACTTTAGTTTTCGCAAAATCATATGTTAATTGATATTCAGAAGCTAAGCGTTGTAAGTTTGTTTCCATTCTAGTTTCTTGTCTACTACGATCTATCTTAATTTCATTGATACTGGATTCTGTAGACTTCAAATCTTTTCGCATTTGAGATAATTGTGCTTCTTTACGTTCTACATCTGTATTCAAAGAATTACGATTTTCACGTTTTACTTTGATTTCATTTGTAATCGTATCTCTTCTTGAATAGGCTTCATTCAAGCGAATAACTAAATCATCCGCATGTGCTTGTGTAGATGTTTCTTCGTCAATACCTTCCGGTTGTAATAACGAAAGATCATTTTGAAGTTTTTCATATTTTGCTTGTTTAGAATCAACAACAGGTTCTAAAGCAGCAGCCGTATAACGTTTTTCTTGAAGATTTCTTGAAGCAGATTCTCTTTGTGTATTAGCAGATTCATATTCTTTTCTCGCTATTTTCACTCTAGCTCTTTCTGCATCCAAACGTACATCAAGTTCTTCTACTTCTTTTTTCATTGTCACAATATTTGTATTGTGTTTGTTTTTTCCACCCGTCATAGATCCACCACGATGAATCACTTCACCATCTAATGTAACAATCTTATATTGACGATTTGTTAATGCGGATATGTGGTTTCCATTTTCCATCGTATCAACAATTAATACGTTATTTAATAAGTTTTCTACAACAGGATCAAATGTAGGATCATTTTCTACAAATTGAGAAGCTGTTCCTAAATAACCTTCTGTATTTTCACATACAATCAAATCTTCTTTTCTTACATATCTTGGTTTGCAAACATTCAATGGTAAGAATGTAGCTCTACCACTCATATTTTTTGTTAGAAAGCGAATAGCGTCTCTTGCACATTGTTCATCTTTTGTAACAATGTTATTCATTGCACCACCTAATGAAGTAGAAATTGCTTCTTCATATCCATCTTGAACTTTTAATACTTGACCTATAACCCCAAGAATTCCACGTAAAGCGTTTTGGTTATCCATAATAGATTTGATTCCTTGTTGGTTATTAAATGGATTACGAATCAAAGAATCTAATACATTTTTACGATTTTCTAATGTTCTTAAGCGATTTTCGGCTTGATCTAACGCAGTGGATTTATCAATGATATTACTAGCAGCTAGATTTAATTGTTCAGAATATAATTGAATCTCAGCATTCAATTTATCTAATCTGCCTTTACGATCTTCAAATTCCAAACGAGCAGCTTCAACAAGTTGCTTCATCTCTTTTGCTTTTGCTTCATTATCGCCTGTTTCAACGATGTATTTTCTTCTTTCATCTAATTCTGTTTTGCGACTTTCTAAAGCAGATACATCATTAAAATTACGCATCAGCTCATCTTGTAAAGTTTGAATTTCTCTGTCTAAACTAGAAATCTGTTTTTTTGCCTCAGAAATCTTTGTTTCAGAAATCTGAATATCAGTAGAAAACATTGTAGCTTTAGAATCTAAATCAAATAATGTTTTTTTAATTTCATCAATTTCTTTATTTGCCTCATCGATATCATTCACTAAAACAGTAATTTCAATTTCTTCTAAACGCGCTTTCTTTTCACGATAGATTTCAGCTTTACGTGCTTGACGTTTTAAAGGAGAAACTTGTTTCTCCAACTCATTTAAAATATCAGTGCTTCGTTCTACATTATCTTTTGTTCTTTCTAATTTAGATAAGCTTTCTAATTTTCTTTTTTTGTATTTAGCTACACCAGCAGCTTCTTCAAAGATTCCTCTACGTTCAATTGGTTTCGCATCCGCAAAAGAAACAACAGTACCTTGAGAAATAATTGATAAAGAATCTTTCCCAAGACCTGTATCTAAAAAAAGATCAACTACATCTTTTAATCGAACATTATTATGATCGATTAAATATTCAGCATCTCCCGAATCACGAAATAAACGACGTGTAACTTCAATTTCTTCTTTGTCACTGTTTAAAATGTGATTACTATTATCAAAAACAAGTGTAACTTCAGCCATATTTACTTTTCTACGATCAGCACTACCCGCAAAAATGACATCATTCATTTTTTCACCACGCATGCTTTTCGCACTTTGCTCACCTAGTACCCAACGTACGGCATCAGTGATATTTGATTTACCGCAACCATTTGGACCTACAACACCTGTAATTGGATTATCAAATGAGATGATTGTTTTATCGGCAAAGCTTTTAAAGCCTTGCATTTCTATTCTTTTTAAAAACATGAAACTCTCCTTTAAATCCACATGAGATTATATCAAAAAATAGGCTTGAAATAAACAAAAAGCGGACTTTTCCGCTTGTGAAAAAATTACTTTTTTTCTTCCAGTAAAGAAACGATTTTTTCTAAGGCAATTAACTCATCACTCTTCTTTACTTCTTCATCTACTTTTTCTTCTTCTGGATGTAATATATGATTCAATTTATTCAATGATCGAACAATCATAAAAAGTACAAATGCCATGATTATAAAATTAATGACTGCAGTAATAAATTTACCATACGCAAGAGTTGCACCATTAATATTCACTGACAAAGAATCAAAATTCATTCCCGCAACAGTACCTAATAAAGGTGAAATAATATCTGATACTAAAGAAGATACGATGGATTGAAACGCAGCACCAATAATAACACCGACTGCCATATCCATTACATTTCCTTTTAACGCAAATTCTTTAAATTCATTTAAAAAGTTCTTCATAACATTCCTCCAAAATAGCTTTATCTTTTTCTTCATTTAATATTAAATATGATCCATAACAATGTGGATTTTTAGAAACATAAACATTTGGTTCTAAAATTTCTGTTATTAAATCTGTTTGTTTGATTTCATAAAGATTATGATTCAAATCTGTTATCTTTTTAACATTTTCTTTTGTAAATCTGTCTTTGATATACATCGCAACACGTTTTCCATAAATTAAACGATATGTTTTAGGAATAAATTCATATCTTTGTTGGAAAGCATTTAATGTTGTTTCAATTTGTTCATTACTCATTTCACTAGAAAAAACAACACCAGATACCCCCTTTGATAAAACATAAGCTAAGCTATAAGAATTCGCAATGTTCATTGTCATTCCTGCGATACAACCATTTAAATCATTATTTAGATCACAAACACTAGATAACAACACATTGTTATATTTTTGAAATACCGTATTTGTTTCATGAATAACAGGAAGCACAAAAGGTTCATTTCTGTGATGAAATCCCATTACATTTTCTTTCTGTTCAAAAACACGATCACTTTCATAAATGATTTTTGGTAATTCATTTGTTTGTTTTTGAAGTGTACAATTGTAGTCTTTTTTTCCTTGATTGATACGATATTTTGTACGTATTAGATCTAAAGATTCAAATGCTTGTCTACGTGTTTCATTCATTACAGAAACAGGAATAAATACCTTTTCTAATGTACCTTTAATTTGTTCTACTACATAAGGATAGTCACCTGTTTTCTTTAATGATTTTTCAATTGCGTAAGAGTCAACAGGAGCTTTTTTTGCTAGTTCAAGAAATTGTTCAGAATGAGTTATTGTAGTATGCCCATCATGATCTTTGATTTGCACTTCAAATTGTTCTCCAACTTTCGCAATATATTGAATATCAACAGGTATTGTTTTTTTACTGTTTTTAATTTGATCATCAATCCAAGAAATCAACTTCGTATCAGTCGTTTTATGTAATGACTGTCCCTTTTTAGGAATTGGATCACTAGGACAAGAAATCCATACAATATCTCCTGCATCCGCATGATTTACTAATTTATCATTTTTATATATTTTCACCGCAGTCAAACCTGTATCATGTGGTGTATTAATGATACGTAAGCCATCATGTTGATTTAATTCTTTTGTTAGTTTGACTTGCACTTTACCTTTTTGATAAGCAAGTACTTTACCAATTTCAACGCCTTGATGATTAGGACGATATTGGCTCATTCTATCTTGGACCTTTGAATGAAAAATATGTCCTTCTGAGAAGCCTCTATTAAACATATATTTTAGTTGTTCCATTCTTTCATTAGAGATTTTATATGGCTTATTTGAATAATATGCATCGATTGCTTCTCTGAATGTCTTTGTTACCAGCCAAACATATTCACTTCTTTTCATTCTACCTTCTATTTTCAAGGAAGAAACACCTGCATCTAATAATTCTGGTAAACGTTCAATGATATTTAAGTCTTTAGGTGAAAGAACATAATTTCCTTCCTTAAAAGAAGAACCATCTTCATGAAAATATTGTAATCTACAACATTGTGCACACATACCTCTATTTGCACTTCTATTTTTAACTGCAGATGACATCATACATTCTCCACTATAAGAGATACAAATTGCTCCATACGAGAATACTTCAATTTCTACACCAGTCTTGCAAGCTTGTTGAATGACATCAATCGGTGTTTCTCTAGCTAAAACAACTCTTTCTACACCTTCTTTTTTCATAAATTCAACACCTTTTAAATTATGAATATGCATTTGTGTAGAACAATGTACAGGCATATCAGGATAACAATTTCTGACATAGTGAAATAAACCAAGATCTTGGATTAATATTGCGTCACAATCATTTTCATAAAGAAAATCAACTTCTTTTTTTGCGTTTTCAATTTCACTTTCAAATAACATTGTATTGATTGTACAATAGACTTTAACATTTCTTGTATGACAATAATGAATTGCTTCTATAAATTCTTCATGAGAAAAGTTTCCTGCAAACGCACGTGCAGAAAAAGATTTTAAACCAAGATATACTGCATCACATCCACCATTGACTGCAGCTATCAATGCATCCATATTTCCAGCTGGAGCAAGTAATTCAACTTTTTTCATGTATTTCCTCCAAAATGATTCGATACGATTCTACAAGGTCTTCTAATCGCAATCTAGCGTTAGCGGAACTTGTAGATGGTAATCCAATGAATTTTATATTTAAATTAATATATTTTTCATATAAAGAAAGAGCTTTTTTTCCTGTTAAGAAAATTGTATGAATTTCTGTTTGATTTAGTAAAGATTCAATATCATTTACAACAACATCAGAAATAGAAGCATCACTACTTCCCTGAATAGAACAAGAATGAATCACATCCCAAAGTGCGATATGATTCTTATGACAAAAAGAAGAATAATCTATTATTTCTTCATGAAATAGTTGCTCCATAACTTTCCAAAAGCGGTTATTTT
>CAVFDO010000017.1:0-26517 GCA_963621095.1 bacterium | reverse complement strand
TTATCCTAGACATCTTTACTGCATAATGCCAACCACAACTATTTTTAGATATTCGATAAATCTTTAATCTTCAATCTTCAAATCTTAAATTATACATTTACAGTATGAACAAACAACAAAGTGAATTATCTGTTATTACAAAGTCTAAAGATCTTTGTTCTTATGTATTAACAGTTACGCAGAAATCGCCTAAGCACTTTAGATATACTTTTGTAAGTAGATTGCAGAACTTATCTTTAGATATATTAGAGAATCTTATAAGAGCGAATGATATCTTTATTACAAAGAATGATATCGTAGCACAGAAGGAAAGATTAAAGTATCAAAGAGATGCATTAACAAATTTGAAGTTACTTGGTTGTGTTTCTATGTTAGCGATGGAACAAAACTGTATCTTACCAAAACAATATGAAGAAATTATCATCATATATTTCGGACAGTATTCTTTTCATATGAGTTTATATTGTTTCCACTTTTGACTTTTGATACGAATGATAAATAGTACTGCTCGTGTACACCAATCCATACACATTGCTAGTGCTATACCAATCACTCCAAGTTGAAATAAATACGCAAGAATATAAGAGAATATTAATCTTACACAAATCGTTGCGAATATAGAAACATACATCGTATATTTCACATCACCGGTTGCTCTTAATCCACTACCAATGCAGTTGAATGGTGAAACAAAAGCACAGAATATGTTATGAATCAAAACTAATATAAATGTTAGTGATTTGGCTTCTTGAGAAATACCAGTAAAAGTTAAAAGAAGTGGGGTGATGGCAAGTGTGATAGCACACCATATCGTTGAAATTAACATTGTGATCTTTGTGAGATGAGAGAAATAGTAATCTGCTTCATCACTCTTTTTTGCACCCATTGTTTGTCCAATGACTGTAATATAAACAGGATTCATTGCTTGTCCAGCTAAAGCGGCAAGTGACCAAATAGATTGTGCTACTCCATTTGCGGCTATTTGATATGTTCCAAATAAAGCGACAATCGATGATAAAGCTACTTTAACAATTTGGAATACTGCACCTTCTAATGAATTAGGAATTGCGATATGCATAATACTTTGAATAAGTTTTGTATCTAGTGTAAAGATGTCTTTTAGATTATAATGTACTTCATTTCCTTTTCTACAACATAACCATGTAATGATACATGCAGAAAATACGTAAGAGAAAAAAGTAGGCCAGGCAACACCCGCAACACCAATCTTCAAAATAAATACACCAATATAGTTACCAACAACATTGATCAAGTTTGAGATAAGCGAAACATACATCGTAACTTTTGTTTTACCGATAGAACGGAAAGCAGATGCACCAGCATTATAAATCGCTAGTGCAGGATACGATAACGCTGTAATCGTTAAGTAAGTTAAACAAGCATCCATAACTTCTTCATCTACTTTTCCAAAGATCAGTGAAAGCATTTGTGTTTTAAATAGAATAACAATGAATAATATTCCAATGGATACTAATGTAGAGAATGTTAATAGTTGTGAAGCTGCTTTATTTGCGTTATCTGGATCATCTTTTCCTAAGTATTGAGAAATGATAACAGCTCCACCTGCAGCGAGTGCAGTGAAAATATAAATAAATATTGTATTAAAGTTATTGACTAAAGATACACCAGATACAGCATCTTCTCCAGCGTGCGATACCATAAATGTATCAGCCATTCCTACAACTAGAATCAACAATTGTTCAAATAATAATGGAACAATTATTTTTCTTAAATCTGTATTTGAAAACATACGATTCATAATAACCTCCTAAATATTTCTATTTATTAGTTTAATGAATCGTATGTTATAAACAATTTGAATATTTGATTGTATTAATTTGTTTTACTTATACATGAAGTTGAGAAAAGATATTCTTGAATTCATCATGAATGACTAGATCTACAGAACTATCATATGGTGTTTGATCACGATTGATTAAAATAAGATTCTTTCCATAGAAATAACGTAGTAATCCAGCAGCTGGATAAACAACTAAACTTGTGCCTAAAACAATCATTGTATCTGCGGATTGAATTGCGGCAATTGCGCCAGATAAAACAGATTCACTTAATCCTTCTTCATATAAAACAACATCTGGTTTAATGATTCCACCACAACTACATCTAGGAACACCATTACTATTTTGTACATATTCAACAGGATAGTAATGATTACATTTTTCACAATAGTTTCTTAATACTGATCCATGAATTTCATATACTTTTTTACTTCCTGCAGCTTGATGTAATCCATCAATGTTTTGTGTTACAACACCTAAGCTCTTTCCTTTCTTTTCACATTCCGCAATGAATTGATGTACACTATTTGGTTTTGCTTGTAGATGCAACATTTTATCTTTGTAGAAACGAAAGAATTCTTCTGGATTTTCTTCAAAATAATGATGTGAAATAATTTCTTCTGGTGGTAAAGCATACTTTTGATGATAGAGACCATCTTGGCTTCTAAAGTCTGGAATACCACTATCTGTAGATACTCCTGCACCAGTGAAGAATACGATGTGCTTGGATGCATCAATGATGTCTTGTAGTTGTTGGATCTTATTTTGTTCTGCCATATTATTTTTCTCCATATGTTTCTTTTAAATAGTTTGCGATAGAAACCATTTCATCAATCAGACTTTGTGGTTCTATGACTTTTATTTGTTTATAGTATAATACTAACCAACTTGTGAGTGTTGGAGTAATCGTTGTTTTGATACTGATAATCTTTTTTTGTTCTGTGGATCCTTTTCTTAGAATGAAATTTTGATCACCAAATTCTTCAAATACTTTATTTTCAATCGAGGAATCAATTTGTAAAGTAATCGTAGAAGCTTTTCCATGATACATATTCATACTTGTTCGCATATGATCTTCAATGGAGAATGGAACAGGTTTGTCTAAATCATCTGTAATATGAAGTTGATCCATTTTATCTAAGCGATAATTTGTGAATGATTCATGATAATGATCATAGAATACACAATAGTATTTAGCGTTATTACTTACAATTGCGTAAGGTGTTAAATGATAAATCATTTTGTTTTTTCGATATCTTCTTTTTTTATCAAATGTTAAATCGTAGTATTGGAATTCTACCGCATGACAAGAAGATATTGCAGGTAATAATATTTCAATATTTTTAAGAAAATCATCATTATCTGTTTTTGATGGTGATACATAACATTCAGGTAATAGATTTCTTTGATGAATACTTAAGTTAGATTTGATTTTTTCAATGAGTTGATCACTTTCATTTTGAGAAAAAGCAGGTGAAGAAGAAATATGTTCTATGAGTACTAAAGCTTCACTGTTTGAAAAAGAATGTTCTAAATAATAGCCATGTGCTTTTCCAATACGTACATGATGAATATCAAGACCAATCTTTTTTAAAGCTTCTAAACTTTGATAGACCATTCTACGGTGAGCGTCGATTCCATTTGATTGAAGTTCTGCGATTAAATCAGGTGTAGAAATAGGGTGCTCTTCATCTGTTTGTTGAGTTAATAAAGTATATAGTGCAATCATTGTTTCGTATTGTTTAGCAGTTTCCATATTTTTTCTCACTTTTTTCTTTATTGTACCTTTTTTGGTACAGTAAAACTAGTGCGAAAATATAAAATACATGTACTGGAGGAACAATTTATGAAAAAAAGTGATGCATTTTTATTGAATCATACATTTGTGATTGCAGGATTTGTATGTAGTTTAAATGGTAGAGAAAAGTTAGGAATGGTATTAGGAATGATAGCGATTCTTTTCTCTCAATATTCTTTGAGTCAACATGTATTAAAAAAAGATTGGATTAAAATTGTAGTGTTATCTTTTATAGAATTATTATTTGGAGAAATGAGTCGTTTAACATATTTTTATCCTTCTATTTATTTTTTATCATTGGCTTCTTTAATTGTTGCCTTTACTTGGAATCATGCTAGATATAAGGCAAAAAGATATGGTATGAAATGGTTAAGTGTTGTTGGAATTGTATTTTTTATGGCATTTTTAATTATGCCATATCAAAGATTTGGAGTTATCAATACTTTGTATATTGTGATAGCGATATTTTTACCAACCAATATTTTGTATTTTGTAAGACAGTGTTTATATATTCGTTATGTAAATCATAGAAAAGAAAATTTGACTGTTGTAAAATATTAACCATGACAGATTGGTTAGTACGTACATTTATTCATGATTATGAGAATATTCATGATGAGAAAGTAAGATTTGCATATGGGTTGATGACAACGATTGTTGGAATATTCTGTAATGTATTCTTGTGTGTGATTAAAGTTGTATCAGGGATGATGATTCATTCTGTGAGTATTATTTCTGATGGATTTAATAACTTATCAGATAGTTTAACTTGTTTGATTACTTTAGTAGGTTATAAGGTGGCAAATAAACCTGCAGATGAAGAACATCCTTATGGTCATGGAAGAATGGAATACTTGGTTTCTTTTATCTCTTGTATCATTATTTTTGTTGTGATATTTGAGCTATTCAAAGAAAGTGTACTGAAGATCATTCATCCAAATGTAATTGTTTTTAATAATGTATTATTCTTATTGTTATTGTCATCCATCTTGGTGAAGATATGGATGTCTTTCTTTAATCAAAAGCTTGGAGATCGATTAAATAATTTAGCGATGAAAACTGCATCACAAGATGCGAAAAATGATGTGTTTACAACATTATTGTCTATCATTGCGATGGTGTTATCTTGTGCGTATCCTAGTATTCCATTTGATGGAATTGCGGGTGTCTTACTTTCTATATTTTTATTCTATTCTGCTTATGGAATGGCAAAAGAAATTACAAGTGCTATCCTAGGAAATCCAATTGCGGCAAGTGTAGCCAAAGAAATCGAACAAGAATTATTAAGTCATCCTGATATCAAAGGGGTTCATGATTTGATGATTCATGACTATGGACCTAATACACATTATGGTAGTGCACATTGTGAAATGGATTCTGATATGGATTTCATGAAAGCACATGAAATCGTAGATGAAGCAGAACGAAATATATTAGAGAAATATCATGTGCAGATGACACTACATATGGATCCATTAGAAAAAGATACACCACGTTCTCTTGCGTGTAAGAAAATTATATTAAATACATTAAAAGAAATTGATCAAGATTGTAGTATGCATGATTTAAGAATTGTTCCTGGAAAAGAGCATTTGAATTTGTTCTTTGATGTTGTTGTTCCTTTTTCTTGTCCTTATACAAAAGAACAAATATTAGACGCAATAAATCATGCTTTTGAGAATGAAGACTATCAAGCACATATTCATATTACTTTTGAACATGGATATGTTGCGAAGGAGAGTGAAGAAAATGAGTAAGATGAAGTCTAATCTTTTGTTAGCTTTGGCAGCATTTATATGGGGAATTGCCTTTGTAGCGCAAAGCGTTAGTATGGATCATATAGGCCCATGGACGTTTACTTGTATTCGCAATTTTATCGCAGCTGCTACTTTATATATTCTGATGCCACTTCTAAATAAAATATCGGGAAGTGAAAATAAAAAAACAAATAAAAAAGAAATGTGGATTGGTGGAATCTGTTGTGGAATTGCTTTAGCAGTTGCTTCTATGTTTCAACAAACAGGCATTATTTATACAACAGTTGGAAAAGCAGGATTTTTAACAGCACTTTATACTGTTATCGTTCCAATTCTATCTTTGTTTTTAGGAAAGAAATCAAAATGGAATGTGTATGTTGCGGTAGGTATTTCAATCATTGGAATGTATTTTCTTTGTATGAATGAAAATTTCTCAATTGCATATGGCGATGTATTAGTTTTGATTTGTGCGTCGATGTTTGCGTTTCATATTATGATTGTAGATCATTTTGTGAAGGGGATAGATGGTATTAAATTGAGTTGTATTCAATTTTTAACAGCAGGAATATTTTGTTTGATTCCAATGGTTGTATTAGAAAAACCAAATTTAAATAATATCTTTGAAGCTGCAGTACCAATTTTATATGCAGGTATCTTATCAAGTGGAGCTGGTTATACATTACAAATCGTAGGACAAAAGGGTGCGGATCCTTCGATTGCGGGAATGATATTATCATTAGAATCTGTGTTTGCGGCATTAGCTGGAACACTCTTATTACATGAAGTATTAAGTTTGAGAGAATTATTTGGTTGTATTCTTGTATTTGGGGCAATTATCTTTTCACAAATACAGTTTCGAAAACATTGATAAAATAGTGTGGAATGGTGTTTTATATGAATGAACAATTAGAATATCTTACTGGTGAAATTGCGCAATACTTTTCTTTGACGAATATGGGGGTTCATCATTTAGAAAAGAAAGGTGTTATTCAATCTAGTAGAAAAGAAAATGGGTATCGCATCTATAATGCAAATGAATTGACAAAGCTTGGAGAAATTAAATCTTATGAACGAATGGGCTTTTCTTTAAATGAAGCTAATTCATTTCGTTATGATTATTCTTTAAAAAAAGAGAAGGTACAACATAAGTTAGAAGAATTAGCACAACAAATAGAGCTATTGAAATATTATGAATCTTTATTCGTTGATGATGTAATTAAAGTGAATGATTTCTTAACATCTGAAAATACGAAGATTGAATCTTCGATTTGTTTATATTGGTATCCATGTTGGGAAGAACAATATGACTTACACAAAGTTTCTCAAAAAAGATTGACTGAAATGAAAAAGATAGATTGTTCTTGGTTAGCTGCAATGCCGTATATGCTCTATTGTACGAAAGTAAATATGAACGATTCTTTGATTCAAACAGTTCGTGGAAATAGTATTGATGAAGAATATGCTAAAAAAGAAAATGTTGTTATTACTTCATATATAGAAAAGTATAATATTTCTAAAGCATTAACTTTTATTTGTGAAATGAATGAAAATCAATACGATGTAGTTTTAGATAAAGTTAAAGATTTTATGGACTATTCTGTATTAGAAAATTTCGCTTTCTTTAGAATATTAGAAACTGCGATTCCAGAAAATAAGAATTATATGATTGCAAAAGTTATAATTCCTTTTAAATGATATATTGACCCTAAAGTTGGTTTAGGGTTTATTTTTTTGTTGATAATATATCAGGAGGGGAAATGAAACATAAAGTATTCAAAAAGGTAAGTAGTGTTTTCTTATGCGCTACGATGCTAGTTGGATGTGGAACAAGTAATAGTTCTGCATCTGCATTATTTAAGGCAGGTACATATACTGGTACTTCTGAAAATGGAAGAAATGGTTCAGTAACTGTCGAAGTGACTTTGTCTAGTGACAAAATTGAAAGTATTACAGTAGGGGAAAACAATGAAACAGCGGGAGTGTCTGATCCAGCAATCGAACGTATTCCTCAAGAAATTGTTGATAGTCAATCTCTATCTGTAGATACTGTTACTGGTGCAACAATCACAAGTAAAGCTATTATTGAAGCTGTAAGCAATGCAATTAAAGAATCTGGAGCGGATCCTGAAAGTTTAACAGGAAATGAATCTTCAGAAAAAAAAGAAACAACGCATCATGATGTGGAAGCAAATCTAGTTATTGTTGGAGGTGGTGCAGCAGGTATTTCAGCTGCTGTATCAGCTGCCTATGAGGGAATGAAAAATATTGTCGTATTAGAAAAAACTGCATCTATTGGTGGTAATGCAATTCGTTCTGGTGGTTTTATTGAAGATTTAGATCCAAGTGATTCTATTTCTATTGAAATGACAGATAGCTATACAAAGTCTGTTGAAGATTTGATAGCTGAAGGTCCTAAAGATGATGATGAAGCTACTATTTGGGATGACCTAACAAAGAAATATAAAGCATATAAAAAAAGCGGTTCTACTAAATTGTTTGATTGTTCAGAAATGTTAGCAATTGAATATCATCGTTTAGAAGGTAGTCCAGTAGCTGCAAATATGCCATATGGTGATATCGTGAATGAATTTGATACATGGTTTGCGGATGAAATTGGTGGTAAATTAGCAAAGTTGACAGGTATTGTTGGTTATACATGGCCTAGATGGACATATTGCGAAGGTTATACACAAGGATCTGGTTACTTCCATTATTTTGAAGATTATATCAAGAATAATAAATTAGATATTACGATTATTAAAGATACTTCTGCTGAATCATTGATTCAAACAGATGGTACAGTTACAGGTGTAAAAGCTGAAAGTACAAATGGCGACACATATACAGTTACTTCTAAGAATGGTGTTATTCTTGCGAGTGGTGGCTTTAGTGCAAATGGCGAAATGTTAATGAAATATGACACACAATGGGGAATTACTGATCCAAATATCAAATCAGATAATAATCCTGGTAATACTGGTGACGGTATTGTCATGGCACAAGAAATTGGTGCAGGAGTTGAAGGAATGGATAATATTATGATGTTCCCATTAGGTGATTATACAGATGATCAACATGTATCTATGGTAGGTATCTTTAATGGGTCATCTAACTTAATGGTTAATACACATGGAAAACGTTTTGTGAATGAAACAGCATCTAGATTTGAAATATGTCATGCGGTATTTGAACAAGATGATCCTTATTACTACATTATTACTGATAGTATTAATAGTGGTTCTGAAAATATTAGTGAAGAAGATATTCAAAAATCAATTGATAATGGATATTTATACAAAGGAGATACAATTGAAGAACTTGCTGAAAATATGGGGGTTGAACCAAACGTTCTTACAAAAACAGTAGAACAGTACAATACAGCATGCTCAACAAATAATGACGAATTGTTTGGAAGAGTACAATTTAGTGAAGGTTCTGAAATTGTTAGTGGTCCATTTTATGCTACTCCACTTCGACCAGTTGCACATATTACAATTGGTGGATTAACAGTAGATGATACAAATCATGTATTAGATACAGACGGAAATATTATTAATGGTTTGTATGCTGCGGGTGAAGTGATTAATGGGTCTTGTGGTTTAAGTGCATTTGCTTATGGAAAAAAAGTAGGCAAAATGATTGCGACACAAGCAAAATAAAAAAAATAAAAAAGCAGAAAACTGTAAATAGTTTCTGCTTTTTTTCAATTTTACTTCATCATTAATTCTGTAATGTTTTTAGCGTATTCTTTTGGATTATCAATTGTTAAACCTTGTGCTAACAATGATTGATCAAATAGAACAGAAGTATATTTCTTGAGTGTATCTGGATCTTCTTTTTCTAACTTTTGAAGCTTTTCAAAGAGTGGATGATCTGGATTGAGCTCTAAAATCTTAACTGCTTTCATACCTTGTCCTTTTGCCATAGGATCAGAAGCAAGATACTTTTCCATTTCTAATGACATACCTTCATCTGCAACAACACATGCTGCTTCATCTGTTAATCTTGAAGATAAACGAACTTCTTTTACTTTTTCTCCAAGAGAATCTTTCATTGTTGCTAATAAGTCTTTATTTTGTTCAGCTTTTTCTTCTCTAGCTTTCTTTTCTTCATCATTTTCTAGATCAAGATCACCTTTATTTACGGATTGGAATGGTTTATCAGCATAGTTCATAATAGAAGAAGCTACGAATTCATCTCTTTCATCTAAGAAGTATAGTACTTCATAACCTTTTTCTTTTAGCTTGCCCATGGCTGGTAGATTTTGAATATCATCAATTGTTTTGCCAACTGCGTAATAGATAGCTTTTTGATCTTTATCCATACGTTCTACATATTCTTTTAATGTAACGTATTTTCCTTCTTTAGAACTTCTGAAAATCATAAAGTCTTGTAGTTTATCTTTGTTCATTCCATAGTCAGAGAAAATACCGGCTTTTAAATTTAATCCAAAATTCTCAAAGAAGTTTTCATATCCTTCACGATCTTTTTCTAACATTTCTTTTAATGCAGAAGAAATCTTTGTTTCAATAGATTTAGCCATCATCTTTACTTGACGGTCTTGTTGAAGGATTTCACGAGAAATATTTAGGTTGAGATCATCACTATCTACAAGTCCTTTTACGAATCTGAAATAAGATGGAATCAAATCTTTGACTTTATCCATGATGAATACATTCTTACAGTAAAGTTCTAGACCTGGTTCATAATCTGTATAGTAGAAGTTAAATGGTGCTTTAGAAGGAATATACAACAATGCTGTATAAGAGATATTTCCTTCTACTGAGTAGTGAATGACTTTTTGAGGGTCTTCCCAATCATTGAATTTAGATTTATAGAATTCATTGTAATCCTCAGTAGAAATTTTAGACTTTTGTTTTTTCCAAAGTGGAACCATGGAATTCAATGTTTCTACTTCTTGTGTATCGATTGTTTTATTTTCATCTGTTGGATCTGGAACATGTTTTGTGCATTCCATTTCAATTGGATAACGTACATAGTTACTGTATTTCTTAATGAGTTCTTTGATCTTCCATTCTTCTAAATATTCGGAATAGTTGATATCTTCTGTATCATCTTTAAGATCTAATGTGATTCTTGTGCCGTATTCTGGTTTATCAATTTCAGAAATAACGTATCCATCTTCCCCAGATGAAGACCAACTATATGCCTTATCAGAATTGATAGATTTTGTTTCCACAAGGATTCTTTTTGCGACCATGAATGCACTATAGAAACCTACACCAAATTGACCGATGATGTCTGTATCTTTTTTTGCTTTTTCAAACTGTTCACGGAATTCTGCAGAACCACTTTTTGCGATAGTACCTAGATTCTTTTCCAACTCTTCATTTGTCATACCAATACCTGTATCTTCAATGATGAGTTGACGTGTATCCTTGTTTCTTGTGATTGTAATCTTTAGATCTTTTTTAGAAACTTTATGTTCTTTGTCTGTTAGAGAAACGTAATGTCTCTTATCTAATGCATCAGATGCATTAGAAACTAATTCTCTTAAGAATATTTCTTTATTTGTATAGATTGAATTGATCATCAATTCTAATAGACGCTTTGATTCAGCTTTGAATTGTTTCTTTGCCATTATATCTTCCTCCTTTAGCACTCTATAACGGTAACTGCTAAACATTGTAGTACGTTGGTATTGGAAAATCAAGTTTCTGTATAAAAAATATAATTAACTGATAAAATTGATGTATGAAAGATATAAATGTAAAAGAAATAACGGATGTGATTGTACAAATGGCTGGAGAAATAGCTTGTGTTTATGATTCAGATGTTTTGCAGGCAATCAAAGAAAGTGCTAAAAAAGAAGAAAATGAACGCTCGAAAAGTGTCATGAAGATGTTAATGGATAACGCAAAGATTGCACAAGAAGAGCATATTCCATTATGCCAAGATACAGGACTAATGATTGTTTGGTTACATATTGGTCAAGATGTACATCTTGTTGGTGGTAGTTTGAATGAAGCAGTCAATGAAGGAGTAAGAAGAGGGTATGTAGATCATTATCTACGTTTATCTAGTGTGAGTGATCCTTTATTTGATAGAAAGAATACAAAAGATAATACACCAGCTATCATCTATACAGATATTGTGGATGGAGAATCCATTGAATTAGAAGTGATGGCGAAAGGGTTTGGCTCTGAAAATAAATCAGCATTAAAGATGTTAACACCTGCAGATGGCGTAGAAGGTGTAAAGAAATTTGTTTTAGAGACTGTAAAAAATGCAGGTCCAAATGCTTGCCCTCCATTTGTGATTGGGGTTGGAATTGGAGGTACATTCGATTCTTGTGCGAAAATGAGTAAAGAAGCTTTATTAAGACCAATCTCTAAATCTAATCCAGATGAAAGATATAAAGCATTAGAAGATGAACTTCTAGAACAAATCAATACATTACAAATTGGACCAATGGGATTCCATGGAAAAACAACCGCATTGAAAGTACAAATAGAATATGCACCAACACATATTGCTGGATTACCCGTTGCGGTAAATATTTGTTGTCATGTTTGTAGACACGCAAAGAAGGTGATTTCATGAAACACATCACATTACCATTAAAAGAAGCAGATATCTTAGATTTACATGCTGGAGAACCAGTTCTATTATCTGGAACTATTTATACCGCAAGAGATGCAGCACATAAAAGGCTTGTAGAAATGATTGAAAATGGTCAACATTTACCATTTGATTTAAAGGATGCCATTATTTATTATGTTGGTCCAACTCCCGCAAAAGAAGGACAAGTGATTGGCTCGGCTGGTCCAACGACTTCTTCTCGAATGGATCCTTATGTTCCTGTTTTAGCGAAACATGGAATGAAAGGCATGATAGGAAAAGGTAGAAGAAGTGAAGCAGTCAAATTAGCGATAAAAGAATATCAAATGATTTATTTTGTTTGTGCAGGTGGAGTAGGGGCATTACTATCACATTGTATTGTTTCTAGAGAAATGATTGCGTTTGAAGATTTACTTGCTGAAGCAATTACGAAACTAGAAGTGAAAGATTTTCCTTGTTTTGTAGGCATGGATATTTATGGAAATGATATTTATGATTTGGAGGATCGAGATATGAATGTATATGAAAAATCATTAGAGTTACATCAAAAGAATCATGGGAAGTTAAAAGTAGAATCTAAAGTTCCTTGTGAAAATGCAGAAGATTTATCTCTGGATTATACACCAGGAGTGGCAGAACCATGTCGTAAGATTCATGAGAATTCAGAATGTAGTTATCAATATACAAATCGAGGAAATACAGTCGCTGTCATTTCTGATGGAACTGCAGTATTAGGATTAGGTGATATTGGTGCAGAAGCTGCGATGCCTGTTATGGAAGGAAAAGCATTATTAATGAAACGATTTGCGAATATTGATGCTTGGCCTTTAGTTATTGATAGTAAAGATACAGAAGAAATTATCAAATTCTGTAAGATGGTAGCTCCATCTTTTGGCGCAATCAATTTAGAAGATATTAGTGCACCAAGATGTGTAGAAATTGAGAGAAGATTGATTCAAGAATGTAGTATTCCTGTATTCCATGATGATCAACATGGTACCGCAATTGTAGTATTGGCTGCGTTAATCAATTGTTTACGATTAAAGAAAGTAAAACCAGAAACGCAAAAAGTTATTGTTTCTGGATGTGGAGCAGCTGGTTCTTCTATTATTCGAATGTTATACAATTATGGATTTCATAAAATCTATGCATTTGATATTGATGGTTGTGTAGATCCTGATAAAGCTGATTCTTATAATGATTTGAAAAAAGAATTATTACAATATGTGAATCTAGATCATCAACATTATGCTTCTCTAGCAGAAGGTATGAAAGATGCAGATATCTTTATTGGTGTATCTGCACCTAGATTAGTCACAAAAGAAATGGTTCAATCAATGCATGAAGGAAATATTGTATTTGCGATGGCAAACCCTGAACCAGAAATTTCTTATGAAGATGTAAAAGAGGCTGGTGCGTATATCATTGGAACAGGAAGATCTGACTATCCAAACCAAGTCAATAACTTATTAGCATTTCCAGGATTGTTTCGTGGTGCATTAGATTCTAAGGCAACAAAAATCACAGAAGAAATGAAGATTGCGGCCGCTGTAGGACTCGCTTCATTGGTATCTGATGAACAATTGAGCAGAGAATATGTTATTGTTTCACCATTTGATGAAAGAGTTGTTCCAACAGTTGCGAATGCAGTGAAAGAAGAAGCAATCAAATCTGGATTTGTGAGGAAGTAGTATGCTTGCAGGAAAATATATTCCAAAATTTGTTGATGACTATTGTGTTATGGATACTGAAACAACTGGTTTAGATCCTAGATATTGTGAATTGATTGATATCTCGATTATGAAAGTGAGAAATGGAGTCATTGTAGATGAATATAATCATCTGATGAGACCTGAAAAGAATATCAGTTCCTTTATTACAAATCTAACAGGAATTACAAATGAAATGGTAAAAGAACAACCACATTTCAATGAATTATCAGAAGAAATCTTTTCATTTATTGATGGAGAATTTTTAGTAGGACAAAACTTATCATTTGATTTGAGATTTTTAAGTACTTTAGGAAATAGAGATATTCATAATCAATACAGTGATACGATGATGCTAGGGAGAAAACTATTACCACATCTTGCACATCATCGTTTACAAGATCTATGTGAGTATTATCAAGTGACTCCAGGTACACATAGAGCGAAAGCAGATACATTTGCGACATATCAAGTATATGAAGCAGAAAAGAAAACATTTTTAGAAATGAATGAAAATGGTAAAAAGTTCTTCTAAAGAAAAAAACAGGATTAATCCTGTTTCTGATAAATACGTATGACAAACTCAGCAGTGATATCCATACCATCTAAAGCATTGAGTTTTTCAATATCATCACTTTTTGTACGATGGTAATAAGGTGTCATCTTGAATAAAGATAATAGGGTATCTTGATTACAATGGAATACATTAGAAATAATGTATTCTTTTTCTTTTACCATGTTAGTTTCTAATGGTTTAATGACATTTTCATATGGTGTATCATACAAAAATTCTTTCAATTCTAATAAATGTTTAGGACCAGGAGAAACAAATATAAATTTACCACCATTCTTTAATACTCTTTCAATTTCATCTTTCGCAAATGGAGCGAAACATGTATAAGCCATATCACAACAGCTATCTTTTAAAGGGAGACGAAAGATAGAATCAACTATATATTGAGTAGATGAATCATTTTTAGATGCATGTTTTAATGCATCTTTACTCATATCAAATCCATACTTTTCATGTGCTTTGAGTTCTTTTGTATAATAACCTTCACCACACCCTAGATCACATAACATTTCAGGCTGATAAACTTCACTTAAACGAACAAGTTCATCTTTTAGAAATTCATAACCACCTGAATTTAAGAAATCTGTTCTAGCTTGTACCATTTCTTTGTTATCACCATGATCTACTGATTGTTTGATCAATAGATTTAAATAACCTTGTTTTGCGTAATCAAATGAATGATTATTTTCACAAATAGCACTTTTATTTACTTTGTTTAATGTTTTATTACAAATAGGACATATCAATTTCATGGAAGTATTGTATCATCATTTCTTGAAAATTACACTTGACTGACTTTCAGTCAGTGCTATACTGCAATTGGAGGTAACTATGGCAGAAACAAAAGATAGTGAAGAAAGAAGAAATGAGTTTGTTGAAGCTGCAGAAAAACTATTCAAAGAGAATGGAATTGTAGATACAACAATCAATTCTATTGTGAAAGAAATGAATGTCGCAAAAGGATTGTTCTATTATTACTTTAAATCTAAAGATGATGTAATTGATGCAATTAGTGATAAATATAATGAAGTATTTAATGAGATGATGCATGCATCTATGGATAAACCAACTTATGATGAAAGATTGGAACAATTTATTGATAATTGTATTGTTTCATTTAGAAATCTATATGAGAAAGTAGAAGGTGATGATGTTGATTTGATTCAATTATCTTCAAAATCCATAGATGAAGCAAAGAGTGCTGCGATTGATGGATTAGAAAAGATGTTAAATGAAGGTGTTGAAAATGGAACATATCACTTCAATAAAACAAGATACTATGCAGATGTCATTGTTGGTGGGATGATGACAATCCTGAAAGAAAATGATGTTAATAATGATGAAATTAAAGAAATTATATTAGATTTGATTAATCAATCTGGAAAGGAATAAGTAATATGTCAGAAAATAAAAATAATGAACAAGATTTGAATGAAAAGATTAATTCTTTTAAAGAAGAAGCAATGAAGGCAATGAAAGAAACAACAGAAACTGTTTGGAAAAGAATCAAAGTAGAAAAGAGAAAAGCAGAGATTCGTAGTGAAATTGGACATCTTTCTAGAGAACTATCAAAGTCTTATGAAAAGTTAGGAAGACAATATTTTCTTCTAAAAGAAAATCACACAGAAATTGGTGGAGAAAACGAAACATTTGATTTGATTCGTTCAAAAGAAAAACTAATTGAATTGTTGAATGAGAAATTAGATCAATTGGATGTTGAGTGAGATTTAAGATGAAGCCTATAGTGATATGGGCTTCATTTTCTAATTGCCACTACTTTGGTAATGTTGTTCAGCTTTTTTGTATATTAACAGCGCTAATCTAAAGAAAATAATACTAAACAATATTAAAGAGATTAGTTTATTAGATACTAGTGGTAAATAGATGGCAGTTCCAAATGGAACAACAACGTATAAGATACATTGAAGGAATATTGGATAGATTGTAAGAGGGTATTTAGCGAATGTTTGAAATTCATTTACAAAATATAAGATACCTCTAGCTTTCTTTAAAAAGAAAGTAAAAGAAGTGGATATGATCTGTATCGATAACACGATCAATAAAGAGAATGGAATCAATAACAATATGCCTAGAGAAATAGTAGAATACAATGATGAAATGAAGAATGATATGACTCCAATGATCAATGAACCTAGACCAGTAAAATCACATTTTTTAATACATGCATAAAATAAAGAGTTGATAGGTTTGATCATATAAGAATCATAATCTCCATTATTTACTTCATTTCCTGCGATATTCCACAGATTATCAAAGAAGATATGGTTTAAGCTTAGAATAATTTGAGAATACGATTGTAAAGCAAGGATTTCGTAAATATTCCATCCATCAATTACATGAATGGATGAAAATATAAATAAGATTACACAAAGTGACATGACATTAGAAAATAAGAATGTAATAGATCCAATGATGAAATCATGAGAATAAGATCTTATACTATTAAAATTCATACGAATGATCGTGAGAAATAATTTCAAATATCTTTTTAAGTTATCCACCATTAATCGTTACACCTCTTCTTTCTTTTTTATAAACAATATCAACGATTAAACTTAAAATAACAATCCAACAAATTCCTATGCCAAATGAAGATAAGCACTCTAAAATAGTACTCTTACTCATGATGATTTTCGTACATGCGTAATTCAAAAAGTAGAAAGGAGAATATTGATAGAATAACTGAAACTTACTAGAAAAGAAGAAAATAGGAATCAATTCTCCAGATAATAAACTAATAATCAATGATTTCGCAGTATTTATGCCCCAATTATTCATGAGATGAATCGTAAATAAGCCGAAAAGAATATCAATTAGAAATGTCAAAATGAAAGACATTAGTAAAGATATGATCCAACATATACAACTCACTAAATTAAAACCTGTAAAACAAATATAAACAAGATATATAGGTAATAACATTGTCAGAAATGAGAATATAAATTCTGAGAAAGCTTGATAGCTGTATATTTTGAAGATGGATACAGGTCTTGTTAGAATGATTGAAAAATCGCCAGAGAAGATATCTCTACTTAACAAATAATCACTATTTTGATTAATACAAATAGATGTAATAAAAACAAAAATCGTATAAGGTAACATTTCTTGTTTGGTCATTGTTTGATTACTTGTTTCATTTAATAAACATAACCATAAGAAATAATCAAATATAGCACTTATAAAATAACCAATCCAAGTAAATACCTGATTAATCGTAAATTGTTTTTTGTTTAGAAAAGACATCCTAATATAAGTGAGAAGAAGATTAGATTTTTTCATAATACTTCTCCAATATTTGTTCTAGAGTATTTTCTTTCTTGGTGAAATGAAGAATTGATTGATTCTTTATCATTTCAAATATCTTTTCATAGTTGTTTTGTAATTGTTCTTGAGTAAGAGAATAAACATTATCTTTCTTATTGATATATGGGATATTGAAAGATGAAATACTAGGATTTAATGTAAGTTCATAAATTAATTCATCTGAATTTGATAATGTAATAAAATCTGATAATAGACCATCATATTGGATACAACCTTTGTCTAATAAAAGCATATGATTACACATTTTGATATCTTCTAAATCATGTGAAGTAATCAAAAAACAAGCTTGGTTATCTTTTTGATATTGTTGGATAAATGAACGAATTCTTTTTCTTGTTAAAAAATCTAATCCAATCGTAGGTTCATCATAAATGATAAAAGAAGGTTTCATGATTAAAGATAATGCGATATTACATAACGTTCTTTGACCAAGAGAAAGGGTGCGTACTGATTTATGAAGTAAATCATTCAAGTCTAATTGTTGTGTTAGATAAAATAATTGTGATGTGTATTCTTTTTTGTTGATGTTATACATAGCTTGATAAATTTCAAATGAATTAATCACTGGAAGATCCCACCATAATAAAGAACGTTGACCAAATAAAACACTGACATGATTAAAAACATCCTTTTTGATATTCTTTGTTGAATGATCTAAAAGAAAGATATTACCTGAATCTGGAAGTAGAATTCCTGTTAATAATTTGATGATGGTTGATTTACCGGCACCATTTAAGCCAATTAAACCATAAATGTTGTTGCTTTCTAGAGTGAAAGAAACATTGTTTAAAATAATTTTTTTAATTTCTTTTGTTTGATAGGATTTAGAAACATTATCAAATTTAGCTATCATAATCAATCAGGCAGGGAAACCCACGGTTTCAACCGTTGGCGAGAAACTGCCACTCCTTTCTTCAAATAGAATAGATTATGCTGTCTTCAATATCCTCAGCTTTTTATATCCCGCACACGGAGATATCTTTGTTCCGTTTAGCATGCGCACATCGAACGAGCCTGATGAACGTCTGCCAAAGATGAAACATTTCTTGTTTTTGAAAAGTACTTTGTCGAAAAGTCTGAAACCTTTAACTGCATGTGGTGCTTGGTTGAGCTTACGGTAGCCACCCTTCTGAATCGTGTTCTTGTGTATCTGACGATTGTGGTGACGTACTTGTCTGTATCTCGTTTTGTGAGAACGTCTAGTTTTTCTATTTTGTCTACGCATTGAAAGAAGTTTGACCACATCGTTACGTGGTTCTAACTCTTCTGCATACAAGACTTTTGTTTCTGTTGTAGCAGCGATACAAATATGCTTGCTTCCTGCATCCATTCCTAGTGATACAGGTTGTGTAATATGCGTATTAGGTTCGTACAACAGTTGAATCGTAAATGGATAACGCTTGACTATTTTTGCGAGTTTCGCATTTAGTAGTTTTCTAACTTTACGGTGCCTGCTAGTAGGAATAAGTGGTTGTCCGTTAACATCTAGTACATATACCATGTAACAGGTACTCCTTTCTGTGCCAGAGGCACTGATATGTTTTACCATGCATATCGACACCTTCGCCAATGTTATCTAAGTTTGTTGCGCTTGCCACACTGTTCCTACCCATCAAAACTGTTTAATAGCAAACCACAGAGCCGTAGATTAGGTGCAACGTCCACTGGTGTGATGACCTAGATAACGTAGCTTCCTATATCTGCCGGTAGGCAGACAGAAAGCTGAGGCTATTCAGCAAAATCGTGACCTTAGCCACAATCCCACTACTTTAGTGGTGGGTTACTGAAATTCACATGGTACCTTTCCTTTTAGATAGTTACTCCAAGCATATGCATATGATCTATTCCAAAAACCACAAATCTTATTATGGCATATTTTAGAACAAAATGTGTCAACATAGGTAATATTTCTTAATTCATTCACTTTTGAGTTAGCAATCCATATCGTATTAAAATCATCATGAATAGTCCACATCTTGAATTCTATGTTATTAGATAAAAGTGGAAAAGGATAAATATCTCCATTTGATTTAATGTACATAGAATCTTTTCCTTCAGGAGAGATATACATATCTGGTTTTCTATAATTATCATAAAAAGTATCTTTATTATAAGCTATAGGACTATCAAATTGACTATCGACATCAATGGTTGGATATTTTTCACAACTTTGTTTTATCAATGCTTTTGCGTATGGTACGACTTTTTAGTAATAGCTGTTTGCAGATTCTTTATGCAATTTACCTGTCCAAATAACACCACCAAATTTGATGTGCATTATATTATTATCAAAACATAATTCAAAAAACTCTGGAATATCATTCATATTTTCTTCAGTAACAACAAATGAAATAGTTGCATTCTTACAAGAATGATAAACGTTTTTAATTGCTTCAAACGCACGATTCCAATCTTTAAATCCGTATTCATCACAATAATTATCTTTAATTCCATTGTATGATACTTGTATTGCGTAAAATTCTTTTAATAATTCTTTATATTTACTGAATGTAGTTCCAGGAATTAATTCGTTTGTAATACACGAGACTAATAGATGATGCTTTTTGAATATTTCAATAATTTCAAAGATATCTCTTCTCATGAAGATTTCTCCACCAACTAAATTTAGTCTTAAAACTCCAAAATTTTATTCTCTTACAATTATATCAGTGTTGACTTTGTGGGAAAAGACTATTTTTTTTTGCGAATAAGTATTATTCTTTGGGTATGAAAGTAGAAAAGTTATGATTATATATAATCCTTCTAGGTATAAAAATGGCATTTGAATTTGAAGAAGTAATTTAGTTACTTTTGAAAGTAATCTCATTTTATTTTGATATAAACATAAATCAATCTCAGAAAAAATACGAAAAGAAAGGAAAGGTGTGTAGAGATCGATTATAAAAATAACATACCTAGAATATATAATGAACGTTAAAAATATTATTATTGCTTGTGCTTTGATAAATGGAAACATTAGTGAGGTTTCAAACAATAATTTCATGAATGGCAACAAAAATTCTTATTTTTCAACAGTTGATGAAACAGAAACCATGGAACTAGTATATGAAGATGAATTTTATTTGGGAGGAGAAAGTCATAAAATAAACATATATGAAAAGCAAATTGATTATTTTGGAAATGAAGAATTAACTATTGATAATACAGATGTTGAAAAATATTCTCAGATAGAGGCAATTGTGTTAATTGATGAAAAAATGGCAAAATCTAGAGCATCTTCTGATGAAACATGGCAATATTTTAATAATGCATTGACTATGAAATTCACTGTAGTTTTTTCAGTGTATTCGGATGGAAGTTCTACTGCAAATTACTATAAATTATCTAGTTTATCTTCATATGTTGTAAATATAAGCAGTGGATACACAATGGATTATATAAATTTATTTTTATTTAATAATGGTGTGACAAGAAGTGGTGCAGGGAAAATGAATCAAAGTACAGCTAAAAATATAGGTAGTTCATTAAATGGGACACTATATGGGAATTCCTCATGGGAACCAACTTATACTTGGGAAGAAGTTACAAAAGCGTATGCTGAATTTCGTATAAAAAAAGGAAGTTCCAAATATGAAAATAGCTGGGGAAGAACATTTTACTCATAAGAAATATAATGACAAAAATAGGTATAAAGCTATATTCTGATATGGCGATATATAAATATACTGTTAACTTTTATCAACTATAGTCGAATAAGGACGATAGGAACAAGTAAGTAAATTATGAAGAACTTGTTTTATGAGTTTTCAATTATATGTTAAGGAAAGAGAATATGTTAAAAAAGATAGTTTTAGTAATGATTAGTCTTTGCGTGATATCTTGTACTAATATAAGCAATTCTTCCCAAAAAGATACATCTGAATATGAAGATTTACCTGCATATTCTGGTACATTTGAAGGATATATGTATTTTGAAAAATATCAAAATTCTATGTATTTAGTTCGAGAAATGTATTTTGATGATTTACAGCCATATATTTTGAATGAATCCGAATTCTGTAATCTATTAGGTAAGAACAATGATAATGAAACAGAAGAACTTAGTATACCTGATATCAAATTAGAAAACTATATTTCTGATTATGATGTAATAAAAGAGAAAAATAAATATAGGATTGTGTATTCAATAGGTGCTCAATCAGATGATGCATTAGAAGAACTAAAGGATTTAGTTACTGATTTTAAGTTTGGAATTGCTTTTTCTGATAATGCTGAAGGTGATGAGAAGAATAAGTATGTTGAAAAATTAGATGATAAAGTTTGTTTTAAACTATTGAATGAAGGTAAAGAAATTATAATGCAGTGAAATATAGGATTTCTGACTTTAAAATGATGTACTAGCATATATGATCTTTGGATTGTATGTGCTTTTTTGTTTGGAATCTTGTTTCTGTATAAAAGTTTAGGAATTGTAAACAAAAAGTTATGTAAAAAGTATTGCGTGTTTTTGAAAAATATATATAATGTTTTTTGTGTTTTATAAAAAGTGATTTTAAGTTTAGTGGCACTAAACAAGGAGGGCGAATGATAGACATAGGACATCGAATACGACAGTTACGTGTAAAGAATAGTTTGACATTAGAAGAATTAGCTTCTAGAACAGAACTAACAAAAGGGTTTCTTTCACAGTTGGAAAACAATTTAACTTCACCTTCTTTGCAGACATTAGAAGATATTTCTGAAGCATTAGGAACGACATTATCTAGATTCTTTGCGGTGGAAAACGAAGAACAAATTGTATTTACATCAGATGATGCATTTGTGGATGAACAGGAAGATTCAACGATTCATTGGATTATTCCGAATGCACAAAAGAATGAAATGGAACCTATCATCATCGAGCTAGAAGCTGGTGGTGAAAGTAAAGTGATAGAACCACATGAAGGGGAAGAATTTGGATATGTATTACGAGGAAGAGTATTACTTGTTCGAGACTCCAACAAAGATGGTGATCTATTACGAAAAGGGGATTCTTTCTACATTCGTGGAGAGGAAACGCATTATTTAAAAAATGATACGGATAAGAAGACGGTGGTACTTTGGGTAAGTACACCTCCAGAGTTTTAATTGGAAGAGGAGATAGAAATGGCTAAAAAATTAATTGAAATCAAAAACATTGTGAAACGCTTTGATAATCAAGTTGTATTAAAGGGAATCAATCTTGATATCAATGAAAATGAATTTGTGACTTTATTAGGACCTTCTGGTTGTGGTAAGACAACGTTATTAAGAATCATTGCTGGATTCTTGGAACCTGATGAAGGACAAGTGCTTTTAGATGGTGAAGATATCGCAACAGTTCCTGCATATAAAAGAGATGTTAATACAGTCTTTCAGCACTATGCATTATTTCCTCATTTAGATGTTTATGACAATATTGCGTTTGGTTTAACAATTAAGAAACAACCTAAAGATATCATCCATCAAAAAGTCATGAGAATGATTTCTTTAGTTGGTTTAGAAGGATTTGAACATCGTGATATTAACGCAATGAGTGGTGGTCAACAACAACGTGTAGCGATTGCTAGAGCGCTAGTAAATGAACCACAAGTGCTTTTATTAGATGAATCATTAAGTGCATTAGACAAAAATCTAAGAAAAGAAATGCAATTAGAATTAAAAGAAATTCAAAGAGAAGTTGGAATTACATTTATCTTTGTTACACATGATCAAGAAGAAGCATTAACAATGAGTGATAAGATCGTTATTATGCGTGATGGAATCATTGAACAAATTGGTTCTCCTACAGAAGTATATAACACACCTATCAATGAATATTGTGCGAAGTTTATTGGGGATTCTAATATCATTGATGGAAATATGAAAAAAGATCGTTTGGTTTCTTTTGATGGTGCAGATTATGTATGTGAAGATTATGGTTTTAGTGAAAATGAACCTGTTGATATTGTGATTCGTCCTGAAGATATTGATATCGTTTCAAGAAATAGAGGACTTTTAAACGGTGAAGTGAAGTCTGTTCTATTTAAGGGAGTACATTATGAAATTATTGTTGAGACATCCTCAGGTACATCTAAAACAGTTACAATGCATGTTACTGGTGAACATGATGTAGTCAATGAAGAAGCTCATGAAAAACTATCTGCGTCTTCATTCTATATGGATGTAGAAGACGTTGCGAATATCACAGATGAAGAAATCATTGCTCGTGCAAACGCACAAGCTTGGAATGATGAAGATGAATTTGTTTCTATTCCTAATGTGATTTACGATTTGAAGGAAGAAGAAGGTAGTTACGAATGTACATTTGAAACTGCTGCTGGAACAAAAATTAAAATTATGATCTTTGTTGTAAAACCTGTATCTGTTGAAGATACTGAAAATGAAGAATCTATCCAGGCATTTAATTTCACGAAGTCTGTAGATGAAATCAAAGAATCTGTTGCGTTAGATACAGATTTAATTCGTTGGGCTGATGCTTATGCTTGGTCAACAGAAGATGATTCTAGAGTTGAAATTTGGGATGTTAAGTATGACTTTGATGATGAGAATATTGTTGAAGGTGATTATCCAATTACATTCTCTACACAAGGTCGTGAATTAAAGTTAGAAACAACAGATTATCATGAAGTTGGTGAAAGAGTTGGACTTGAATGGAACCCTGAAGACATTCATGTTATGAGAAAGATGAACTAAGATGAAATCATTTTCTAAATTAGTATATCCATACATTATATGGATGATTGGATTAATTATTGTTCCAATGTTGATGATTGTTTTGTATGCATTTACTGTACAGGGAAATAGTGTGCTTACATTAACTTTCACATTTGATAACTTTTTGAGATTCTTTTCTGATTCTATATTTCCTAGTGTTTTGTGGAAATCATTGAAGATGGCATTTGTTACAACAATCATTTGTATCTTGATTGGCTATCCAACTGCTTACTTTATGGCAAAACAAAGCCCTAAATCTCAATCTTTAACAGTGCTACTTGTAACATTACCAATGTGGATCAATATGTTAGTAAGAACATATGCATGGAAGGGTATTTTAGGAAGATTAGGTGTATCAAGTGAAATTAGAGTTTATATTGGTATGGTGTATAACTTCTTACCATTTATGATTCTACAAATTTATACAGCTTTATCTAAAATCGATACTTCATTGATTACTGCGGCACATGATTTAGGTGCTGATGAAAAACAAACATTCTTACGTGTAACTTTACCATTATCTTTAAGTGGTGTTGTATCTGGTATCACGCTTGTATTCTTACCAGCTGTATCTTCTTTCTTTATTCCTAAGTTATTAGGTGGTGGTCAATATGTATTGATTGGTAACTTGATTGAAGATTACTTTGTATCAACAGGAGACTGGAATTTCGGCTCTGCAATTAGTTTAATCATGGCAGCTATCATTCTAGTTTCTATGTATATCACTAGAAAACTAGATAAGGAACCAAAGGAGGACTAACATGAAAAAGAAATCAAATATCTTTTCTAAGATTTATCTTGGAATCATTCTTGCCTTCTTTTATCTGCCAATTATTTATGTTGTGTTCTTTTCCTTTAATCGTTCCAAGTCATTAACAAAGTTTACGGGTTTTTCTACAAGATGGTATGAAGCAATGTTTCATAATCGCTCTATCATGGAAGCAATTTGGTATACGGTTATTATTGCGGTATTAGCGACTGTGATTTCTACATTTGTAGGAACGATAACAGCGATTGGTTTATCTAAATCTAAAAAGGTAGTAAAAGAACTTGTTACACAAGTAAACAATCTACCGATGTTAAATCCAGAAATCGTTACAGCAATTGGATTTATGTTATTGTTTTCTTCTTTAAGAATTCAAACAGGTTTTATGACAATGTTATTAGCGCATATTGCTTTTTGTATTCCGTATGTCATTCTATCTGTTATGCCTAGATTACGTAGATTAGATCCAAATATCGCAGAAGCTGCAATGGATTTAGGTTGTACACCACTACAAGCAATGTTTAAAGTCATCATTCCACAAATCAAAGGTGGAATCGTTGCTGGAGCGTTGGTTGCTTTCTCAATGTCATTTGATGATTTCGTTATTTCTTTATTTACAACAGGACCTGGTGTATCGAATATCTCAATCTATGTTTATTCCAATGTGAAACGTGTCAATCCAACGATCAATGCATTAAGTGCAATTATTGTATATGTCATTACTGCAGTATTAATCATCGTGAATGTTGTTCCTGTAATTCGTGAAAGGAGAAAGAAAAAGAATGTTGTTGAAGAAAATATCTAAGATCCTTTTAGCTAGTTCTGTTGGATTCGTGTTGACTGGTTGTGGTGATTCCTATGCAGAAGTTGAACAAGTTATGGACGCTAAAGAACAGTTTGGATGTAATGTATTAAATGTTTATAATGCGGGTGAATATATTGGCGAAGATGTTATTTCTAATTTTGAAACAATGTATAATGCTCGTGTGAATTATGATACATTTGAATCAAATGAAATCATGTATACAAAGTTATTAGGTGGTTCTTCTTATGATGTAATTGTTCCTAGTGACTATATGATTGAAAGAATGATTTCTGAAGATATGTTACAACCATTGAACAAATCTCAGATTACAAATGAATCAGATTTAAATCCAGATGTTGTTGAAATGAGAGATTCTTTTGATCCTGATGGAACATATTCAGTTCCTTATTTCTGGGGTACAGTTGGACTTGTTTATAATAAACAAATCGTTGATGAAGAAACAATCAAAAAAGAAGGTTGGGAAATCTTAAGAGATACAAACTATAAAGGAAATATTTATTTCTATGACTCACAACGTGATGGATTTATGATTGCCTTTAAAGCATTAGGTTATTCTATGAATACAGATAATGAAGATGAAATTCAAGAAGCATATCAATGGTTAAGAGATATGAATAATACAATGGAACCTTCTTATGTAACAG
>CAVFDO010000016.1:0-26809 GCA_963621095.1 bacterium | reverse complement strand
CATAAGAGCCTCCTTTACATAGGGACTATAGTCCCTATGTAATTATACACCCAATCAAAGAAAAAAGAGCGATTTCTCGCTCAAATATGCAATATTTTTGATTTTCTTTACCTTTGAGGGACAAAATTATTGGAAGTTAAGATTTTAGTCTTCATAAATATATTATACACGTATATGCTATTTTTGGGAACAAAAGAAAAATGAAATTCAATAATCAATTAAATTTCATGCGTAATTACTATTTTTTTCATATGTTCTTCTCCTTTTACAGAAAGAAATATATACTGATTAAGAAGGAATTTTTGTAGCCTATACTACAAAAATATAATGTTATGACAAAATTAAATGAAGAATGGTTGTCTATTGTAAAACAATACGCTATTGAAAAGAAATATGTGAAGGATGAATTGGTATATCGTGCATTCGAAGATGCCAATGAAGTTTATGTGGTTTTAAAAGGTAGAATTCGTGCCTATACGATTACGAATGATGGACAAGAAGTAACGTATGAAATATTAGGAAAAGGGAAGATCTTTGGTGAAACAAGTTTATTGAAGTATGGAAAAAGATCTGTTTATGCCAGTGCAGTTGTAGATACAATCTTATTACAGATTTCAAAAAAGGATATAGAAGAACTATTATTAAAATATGCAGAGTTTGGAATTTTATTTCTCAAAATGATTGCGGAATCAAATGTGTATTTGTGTGATCGTTTGAGAATGAATAAAGATTATAATCGATATCAAAAAGTTGTGTATTTTTTACTGGATACAACAAAAGAAGATGCCATAGATAAAGAAATTCATAATGGTGTATTACCATATACACATGAAGATATAGCTAATTGTGTACAACTCAATCGTGTTACGGTTTCTAGAGTATTAGATGAGTTAGAAAAGAAAGGCTATATTCGAACGAAGTATAAGAAGATACAAGTATTGAAACGAAAAGAATTGGAAAAAGACTACATATAAAAAATGGGAACAATCATTGTTCCCATTAGAGGATACTTGTATCACAAGTATATGTATGTGTTTTTCCATCTAGATCATATTGGATGGTGAGTATCTTATCATACATCGTTGTATGTATATTTGTAGCTGTAGATAGATGACGATAATGATGATATTGATCAATTTGATCTGAAGTGTAGTTAGATGGATTATCACTTGTTAGAAATACGCCACCTAATAACGCATCAATTGTAATCAACATCTCTTTTTGTGCTTTTGTTAATTTGAGATTTTCATCTCTTAAGAAAAATACATCTGGATCAGATAAATAAGCACGTGTATTGATTTGTCTTCTAAAGATTGTATTGGCTAAAGAATGTTTTGTGGAAACACGTTCTCTATGGAAGAAACGCATATACAATACATCGTTCCAATCTAGACCAACATCACATCCAACGCGATTGTATTCAAAGATGCCTAGTGTAGAACAGAAAGGAACACCACATCCTAGTACTGGATGATCTTGACAGAGTTCTTTCAAGAACAGAATAGCTCGTTTCATTTTATGTGCTCTAGACTCTGTTTCTGTTGAGAAAGGAGCTACTGCGTATAAGAAATCTAATTTCACTAAATCAAAATTCCATTCATTAAAGATGCGATTGAAAACATCTTTTAAATATTGAATAACTTCTGAATGATCAATATCTAACGCATATGCACCATCCCAATTGCATCCTACAAACCATGGTTCTCCATCTACTTTAAGTAACCAATCTGGATGTTCTTTTACGAGTTTTGAATTAACGGATGCAAGGAAAGGAGATACCCAAATACCAGCTTTGAAATGTGCTTTATGAATACGATCCGTTTCATAACGTAATCCATGTGGGAATTTATTTGGGTCATATTCTAACCAATCGCCTGTACATGGTTGCCAACCATCATCAATTTGGAATAAATCATTTTCTTGTAGGATGATTTTACATCCTTCTAAATCTTCTTGAATTGTATCAGTAGATATATTTTCATAATGGTTATACCAGCTAGAATATCCATATAACTTAGGTTGTGTTTGATGTGGAATATTCATTGCCTTAAACCATCCATCAAATACTTGTTCTTCACTACCAATTTGTTCATAGATATCAAAGATTGTATATGTTCCATCTAGCTTTACGCCTTTACAATCTCTTTCAATCGTTAAGGTATTTTTTTCATAGTTGAAAATTGTATATCCTAGATCTTCATTGATAGATGCGAGTAAATGATATTTGTTTCCTTTTCTGACATACATGTATGTATATCCATGAAAGATTCCTTTGTGTTTTGGGTATGTATGAAAGTGATAGTCACCATATCGATCAAAATGATATTGATTAATTAATTTTTGAGGGACATGTTGTAATCCTTTTAAAGAGTCAGAAACTTTCATTTCTTTGTTGTATGTCCATGTTTGATATCCATTGAAGAATAGATAATCTGTAGAAGAAACTTCTAAAGAAGTGGATGCTTGAATAGACTCAATTGTTCCATGGATTTCTTCTGTAATATTTTTTAAAGATTCAGATGTATATTCAATTGTTTCTGAATTTGTTTGTATTTTTATTTTCCAAGTCATAGTTTCTTCTCACTTAATGTTTTGGCGATTTCATTTGCCTTTTCATCTGTTAATATAAATTTCTTTTTGAATAAGATATACGCAACAACTAAACCAATACAAGGTAATATTGTCATTAAAAGATGTAGTCCTGTAATCGTAGATGCACTTTGTGCGACTGGAATACCATCAGCACTATTTCCATTTAAACCAATCAAATCTAATCCAATACCGGATAAGAATACCGCAAATCCAGATGCTGCTTTAACGACAAACGTCTGCATAGAGAAGATAACAGACTCTTCTCTTCTTCCTGTTTTGATTTCACCATAATCAACAGAGTTAGATAAGAATACAGTTGTTAATACACTCAACATACCATTGGCTACAAATACTAACATACCAATTGCACAAAGCAGTGGCATAACATGGGATAAGTTTGTAAAACAACAAAGTAATAAACAAACATAACCAGCAATTGCCATTAATAAGCTTGTTTTGAATATTGTTTCATTAGATAGTTTCTGTCTTAGTAATGGATAAATCAACATCATGCCTAAGATTTGTCCTGCACCACCAACAGTTGTGAATAATGTATATTGTGTCTTCCAAGCTTCTCCACCAAAATCATATTTGAAGAAATAGAGAATTAAGTTACTTGTGATATAAAGTGCACTATTGATCAATATGATTGTAATAACAGTAACCATTGCTTGATCATTATGGAATAATGCTTGGAACATTTCTTTAACAGTCGTTGTTTTCATTTGTTTATCACTTTTCTTTTCCTTGATTGTAAAGAATAGAATAGATTCTGTTACCACAAATAGTATCGCAACAATCAATGAGAACCATTTGAATCCAGTGGATTCACTATTTCCACCAAGAAGAGAAACACAAAGTACAGTTCCAACTTGAATGAGTGCTGAACCAACACCTGCACATGTTCTACCAATAACAGATAATTGTTCTCTGTCACTTGGTTTTTCCGTAACTGCAGGAATCATTGACCAGAATGGAATATCCATCATTGTATACGTGACACCCCAAAGGATATAAACGATAGCGAAATAAATCATTAATCCAGAAGAGGATAAAGATGGTGCTGAGAACAATGCATATAGAACAAATGCATTTAATACAGAACCAGAAATGATCCAAGGACGGAACTTTCCATATTTTGAGTTTGTTTTTGCGACTAAGATACCCATAAATGGATCATTAAACGCATCAAAGATTCTCGCAATCATTAATATCATTCCTACAAATGTTGCTTGTAAACCAAGAATATCTTGATAGTAATACATGACGTAGGAACTAGATAAGGCATAGACCATATCCTTTCCAACTGCGCCTAAACCAAATGCTGCTTTTTCTTTTGTGCTAAATTTTTTCATATTATTTTCCTTCAACTTTTATATTTAAAGTGATGCTAGAAAGACCAGGAGAAGATATCGTTAATGTACCTTCGCCAACAAGTCCATTTGTTTTAAGGTATGTACCTGTCATACCACCTTCACACACAATAGTTTTAGGACCGACAATTTCTAAATTGTCAGAAGTTACTAATGTGAGTGGGAGTTGTGCATATGGAGCAATATTATTATTTTCATCTTTGACTTGGATTCGAATCGCACACATATCATACGTATCGGATTCATAAAGTGTAGATGAAGATATCGTTGTTTCTAAATGTAATGTATTTCCTGGAGATTTTGTGATGGATTTGATGACTTTTCCATCTTTGATTGCATCAAATCTCCATCTTGTAGATTCCCCACCCCAGTTTCCTACATATTTACTATAGAGTTCATATCCATCCGCAAATGACATATGGTAACGCAACATAACATACGCAAACAGTGTTTTATATTTTAGTGGTAGATTTGCCATGCCATAGAGTGCAGCAGCATTTAAACATTCCGCAATTTGTTTTGCCTGAGTTGGTGGCATTTTTTCTTGTTCGATTAATAGATGACCAATCGTATCATCAATCAAGATAGGACCATGTTTTAAATCTGTATATGGTGTATTCTTAAATTCCTTGACGAAGGCATCATTCTTATATAAACGTATAGAATCTCCATTTGTAAAACAATAGAATTGTGGGAGTTGTCCTGCTGGATAATCTCCAATTTCCATGTTGGAACTTACTTCTAAGACGGGCGTTTGATCTTGTTGAGAAGCATAGATGGATGCAGCTAGTTTTGGATTTCTGAAGCTATCCATAACGCCGTGGTAACAAATCTTATCTCCACTTCCGAAGTCTTTATGTGTAGCGTAATCAAACATACACCATTCAAAACATCCAAGATGTTGTTGATCTTTCATTGCGTCATTTAATACTTGCGCATGTCTTAAAGCGTGCTGCTGTCTTTGAATAGAACGATCATATGATTTAGTTGGGAACATATGTCCATTACACTCAGATATTAATAATGTTTTATCTAAATGTGATGTAACAGACTTCTTAGGTTTACAACCAGGATTTGTTCCGTTGTGTGAAAAATCATTATATGCATAGATATCTTCTAATAAGGAACTCTTTTCTAAATAACGAACACCACTTGTAGGTCTAGTAGAATCTAATCTATGTGCGATAGCATTTGTCTTTGTGTATAGCTCATCATCATCTTGACTTTCATTGACACGTACGCCCCATATACAAATAGAAGGGTGGTTGCGATATTGTAAGACCATTTCTTTTGTGTTATTGACACAAGTTTCTCTCCAAAAGGAATCTTTTGAGATATGTTGCCATCCAGGTATTTCTGTGAATACCAAAATACCTCTTTTATCACACTCATCAATAAAATAATGAGATTGAGGATAATGTGATGTTCTAACCGCATTGACACCTAATTCTTCATCTAATATTCTTGCGTCTTCTCTTTGTAGAGATTCACTTGCCGCATATCCCATATATGGGAATGATTGATGTCTATTTAATCCTCTTAGAAATACGGGTTTTCCATTCACTAATAAATTATTTTCTGTTAAAGAGATTGTTCTTAAACCAAATGGGATTTCTTTAGTGTATGTACCTACTTGTAACTCTAATGTATATAAGTAGCCTTGATGTACTTTCCAAAGTATAGGATCTTGAATGTGTAATGAAATAGAAGGAGGACAATTGTCATAACTTTGTTCAACAACACATTGATGTTCTGCATTGAATACTTTTGCGGTTAATTGTAATGCTTCTAATGTACCATCATATGTAATATCAACATCGATATCAGATAAAGATTCTTTTGTCTTAATAAATGCATCTGAAATAAATGTACTTGGCACTTCATCAATCCATACATCTCGATAGATACCACCATAAGTTAAATAATCAATCACAAATCCAAATGGAGGAATGGATGGATCTTCTGTTGTGTTTAATTTCAATACAATCAGATTATCTCCAGCATGAACATAATTTGTAATTTCTACGCGATAGGCAGTATAACCATTATAATGTGTTCCGACTTCATTACCATTCACGTAAACTGAACAAATATGTGCTGCACCATCTAATTGTAGAAAGTAACGGTGATTAACTTTATCTAAATGTAAATGTTTACGATATCCACATATCATTTGATAAGATTTGATATCAATGTAGTGTAGTGGTAATTCATTGACGTTGTGTGGTATTCGAACCATTTCATAAGTTCCTTTTCCTTGTAAGAAATCTTCATTGTATGTTTCTATAAATTCCCATTGATCATTGATTCTTTTCATATAATATTCCTTTCAATAAAATATCTACTAAATCTTGTAGTGATTGTTGGTATGTGTGTTCATCGATGGATGAAGAAAGTAAAGTATTCATAGAAGAAGTGACGATGACTTCTATCATAGATAGTGGTACTTCTCTAAGAATCTTTTGTTGAATGCCTTCTTGTATAAAATCAAATACTGGTTCCCAATTGGATTGTAAATGTTGGGATATTGATTTTGATACAGATGGATATTGTATAGATAATGGTTCTAATTGTTTGAAATCAATGGATTCAATATCTGTAGGCATCGCAATCAATAACTTTTTTAATTTATCGATATATGGAATATTTTCTTTTAAGATTTTTTTCTTGTTTTCTTGGATGTTATCAAATCCATATTCCACAATGCCTTGTAGAAGTTCTTCTTTCGATGAAAATATGCGATAGATCGTTTTCTTTGCGATGTGTAGATCTTTCGCAATATCATCCATTGTAAAGTTCAGACCTTTCTCTTTATAAAGTGCGATTGCGCTTTGAATGATCGTATTTTTATCTGCCATAAGAAACTCAATCTCCTTATCTAGTTTCCATTATAGGTAAATGTAAGCGATTACACAATAGTTTTTTCAAAATATAACTCAAAAAAAACAAATCTGTGTTAATCTTTACATTAACTGAGGTACGCATATGAGTGAAAACAATGAAATTATTAAATTTCTACCATGTTCTATCGATAATGTATGTGATGTAGAAGAATGGCTAGATGTGTTAAGTACACAAGGATATTTATTGAAAAGTCATACAATTAATTTGTTGGCAGGTATTTTCTATTTAGAACCTGATAAAAGAAGATACTATCATCATGTTGTTGCGGGAGAAAAAACAAAGAAAAAAGACATCTTTGAAAATGATAGAATCACAATTGAAAAATATACTAGTCAAGGTTTAGAGTTTTTAGGGAAAACTTGTGGATATTATTTCTTTAGAACAGATCAACTTTCTTTGATTGAAAGTGTATGTGAACCTACAGAAAAAAAGAGAAAGTTAAATCTTATTTATCATGGAGTTATGACAATTATTATGATTTGTGTTTTTTCTGGTGTCTTATTTCATGGATTGAATGTTTATAATTACAATACATTCGCTAAAATTATGGCTGAAGTAATGGGATTGTTACTAGTGGTTATTGTATTGGTGCTTGGGGTAGAAGTTTATGGAGCGTTTGAAGATTTGAAAAGTCCAGATAAAATGAAACCCGCTTATCAAAGGAAACTGAATTTACAAACACCAGAATTAGAACTGACGTACAAAGCGATGTTATTAATATTGATATTATCATTCGTGGTATTGATTTTGATGCAAGATTTAATGTTGGGCGTAATTTATAAATGAAGATAGTAAATGAACTATCTTCATTTTAAATATATGGATTTTCCAATATCAGCACTTTTCCTATGCGAAATAGAAATAACGGTTCTATCTTTTGATACTGAATCTAACGTTTCTAATATCTCTTTTTCACTTTCTGCGTCTAAACTAGAGGTGATTTCATCTAACATGAGAATAGAAGGATCTGTAACGATAGCACGTGCGATGGATAATAATTGCCATTGCCCTTTTGAAAATAATTCTTCTTTACATGGTGTATTGATTCCATCTTGAAATGTCTGTACAGTTTCATAAAGATGACAACTCTTTAATGCGCTAATGACTTGTTCATCTGTAATAGATGAATCATATAAAGTGATTTGATCTTTAATGGAACCTAATACAGGATGGAAAGCTTGTTCCACATAGCCAAATATCTTTCTTCTTTGATTAGGAGCTAAGTGGTATGGTTCGTGACCATATACTAGAATCTTTCCTTTGTTTGGTTCATAAAGACCTAATATCAATTTAAATAATGTACTTTTCCCTGAACCTGTTCTTCCTAACAAAGTGATATGTTCTCCTTTATGAATGGTGAAAGAATAATTATGTAAGATATCTTCATCTTGATAAGCAAAAGAAATATCTTGGATATCAATGACAATATCTTGATTTGTATTTGTGATACTTTCATTTCTAGAAGGATTTTTATCTTTGTATTTTAGAAATTCATTAATTCGTTGTACACCAGATAAGGCAGATTGAATGGTTGTGATTTCCATTCCAATGGATTCAATGGGTTCGAATATTTGCGAGACTAATTGAATGATCATCACTGCACTTCCTACGCTCATAGAAAAGAAAGTTAAAATAGATGGATTGTTTGTGGAAGAAAGTAGAATGACGATTGCGATAATACAAGCATTGGTACATTGAATAACAGGAGAATATAGGGCATCATAAAAATTTGTTTGTGTGATTGCGAGATATCCTTTTTGAATCGAATGATCATATTTTTTCTCAAAATATGTTTGTTTATTTAAATTGTGTATTGTTAAGATATTTTGAATGACTTGTGGAATAAATGCGTTTGTTTCTTGTACTGCTTTACGATTGTCTATTTCACTTTTTAACATACTTTGTTGAACGTGTCTTGTGAATAGGAAAAGGAAAGGTAATATAAATAACAAGACATAAAACAAACCTTTTGTTGTTTGAAAGATGATCACAAGAATACTAATTAAACTAATTGCGTCCGCAACCAAAGAAATAATTCCGTTTGTGAATAAAGCTTCCACTGTATCTACATCATTCATAAAACGAGAAACGATACTACCTGGAGCGACTTTAGTGATAGTGGAAATATCAAGATTAGAATATTTCAACATCATTCCACTTCTTAGCGTATGTGCTATTTTTTGACCATAGATGAGTAACAAAGAATCGCGGATAGATAACATAACATTATTTAATAGAAGGGAGATAAAGTAGAAAGAAATAATAAAGAAAGATATTTGTGATTGACTTGTTAGCGTATCTACGATCTGAGAAAGAATATAAGGTGGTAGTAAAGAGAAAAGTACATAGCTTAAAACAGATACTAGAATGGATAAACAAAGATACCATTTACGAATAGATGTTTGAATCATAATAGAAGTTACAGTCATTTTGGATCACCTTCTTGTAATGTGTAGAGATGTTGATACTCTGAATTTGTCTGTAATAAATTATTATGTGTTCCCACATATCCTTTTGTTTGATTGATAAAAAGGACTTGTGAAGTTTGAGGGAAAACATGTAGACGATGTGAAATCAAAAGTATGATTTTATTGGAATATTGTTTTAGATTTTGAAAAATCTTTTCTTCTGTTTGAATATCTAATGCGGAAAAAGGATCGTCTAAAATAAGAATGGAAGAAGCATGTGCGAGTGTTCTTGCCAGAGCGAGTCTTTGTTGTTGTCCACCAGACAAGCGCATACCAGAATTTCCAATCTTTGTATGAATACCATCTTCCATTTGTAAGACTTCTTCATCCATACAAACAAGTTTTAAGTAATACATGACATCAATAGGATCACCTAATGCGATATTGTTTTCAATCGTATCATCAAATAATTGAGGTTCATGTCCTAAATAAGAAATACAATCATAGATTGCATAATTTGAAATATCTTGTTCATTGAATAAAATCTGACCAGAATATTCCCATTCTTTTAGGAATAATTTACCAAGTGTTGTTTTTCCACATGCGACAGGTCCAGTAATTCCTAGAATTTGTCCTTGTTTCAAATCAAAAGAAATATGATTGAATAATGGCTTTGCCTCAGGATAAGAAAATGAGAGATCTTTTACTGTGAGTGTTTGAATATCCATTGGATGTGATTGAAATGTAGGTGCTTCATTTTGTACATATTTTTGAATTCTAGAATAAGAAACTTGTGCTTTATGAACGGCATTGAATAGTTTTGCGGATTTACTAGACTTATCTGCCATCTTCATAAAACAAGAAATATAAGTCGTAAAGATTGCGATATCCCATGTCCCATGGAATATATTTTGACTTCCAAAATAAAGGATAAAGAAGATACCAAAAATAGAAATAGATTTATAGAGTGGTGGTAAAGCTACGATAGGCAAGGAAGAAAGAATATTTGTATGTTCGTAATCAGATAGGTAAGTTTCATAAGATTCTTTTTGATATTCTTCTCTACCATACACACGATATGTTATTGCGTTTTGTGCACGATCTAGTGAGACTGCGTTTAATGTGGTGGATGAAAGTTTGGCTTTCGTTGTTAATTGTTGAATAATACCTTTCATCTTCTCTGCGAAGATATAAGAAAAAGGAGTAAAGAAAATACAAAATAGGGCAATCTTATAATCATAATAAAACAACATACAAACATAAGCACATAAGGCAATGCCTGTATCAAAGATTTCAGTTGTGAACTTTCGCATTCCTTCACTACAGTCATCAACATCTGAGATTGCCTTTGTCATGATATTACCAATACCTTCTTGAATGAGTGTTTTATGAGAGGTATAGATTAAATTATGGAAGAGTGTTTCTTTCATTCTTTTATTTGTATTATTCGCAAATATACGTACATAGTTTCTTTTTAGATATCTACAAAATTGTACGATAAAAATAGAAAACAAATATAGCACAATAAGTTTTAACATATCTGAAAAAACAGCTTGTTTTTGTAAGATATGATACAAACATCCAGTTAGTTTTCCTTCAAAGAATGGAACTAGAACTAATCCAATATTATAGATGATTCCAGTTATTGTAACGATGAGTAGTGTTTTCCATTCCATCTTAAAATAATCATAAATCGTTTTATTCATCTTTAGCCTCTTTGATTAATTGTGTAATATTTTGAAAACCTGAACGACTTTCTGTTTTAGATTTGATATAGATTTTGTTTAATGTTGTTAAGAACTGTTCTTTTTCATCATTTGTTAAATCTTCTAATAACCAATCATAAAAAATAGATTCAATTTGTGTTTTAGATTGTTTTAAAGATTCTGCTTCTTTTGTGGCGTAAAGATAATGTTTTCTTTTGTCTTTAGAATCTGTTTCTTTGATAATGAAACCTTTCTTTTCTAATGTGGCAACTCTTTTGGCGATTGCGCCTTTATCACAATTTAATTGTTCGCAAATTTCTTTTTGTCCAATGCCTGGATTATGACGGACTAGATGAATCAAATCAAATTCAGAAGAACCAATTCCTTCTTCTTTGATCATCCGAATTGTTAACTTATTAAGTTCTCTTGATATTTTTGATAACTTTCTTGCGTCTTTTTCCATGTACACCTCCAATGGTTGTATATACAACTATTTGAATTATAGGTATCTGTTATGAATTTGTAAACTAGAAAGAAGGAAAAAGTGAATGTTGTTGAAATTATGCGTTAGTAAGCGTATAATCTTAACGTTTTCATAAAAAAGAAGAAGGTGAATGTATGGATTATCAAAAGGTTATAAATATTGCGGTGATTGCTCACGTAGATGCTGGTAAATCTACTCTTGTTGATGCATTCCTAAAACAATCTCATGTTTTTAAAGACAATGAGAAAGTTGTTGACTGTATTATGGACTCTAATGATCTTGAAAGAGAAAGAGGAATTACGATCTACTCCAAGAACTGCTCCGTACAGTACAAAGACTATAAAATCAATATCGTGGATACACCTGGACACGCAGATTTCTCTAGTGAAGTAGAAAGAATCATCAAAACTGTTGATACAGTTATTTTGTTGGTTGACTCTGCAGAAGGTCCAATGCCACAGACTCGTTTCGTATTACAAAAGTCATTAGAAAATGGTTTAAGACCAATTCTTTTGATTAATAAGATGGATAAACAAGATGCACGTGCTGTAGAAGTAATTGATGAATGTTATGATTTGATGCTTGAATTGAACGCAACAGACGATCAATTGGATTTCCCAATTCTTTATGGTTGTGCTAGAGAAGGTGTTGTTCGTTATGATTGGGAAGATACAAACACAGATATCGTTCCGTTATTTGAAACAATCATTCATCACGCACAAGCTTATCCAGATTTAACAGAAGAACCATTACAAATGCAGATTACAGCACTTGCGTATGATGATTATATTGGAAGACTTGGTATTGGTAGAATCTATAAGGGAAGCTTAAAAGCAGCTACAAGCTATACAGTTTGTAACTCTGATGGATCTGCACCTCATCAAGGAAAGACAAACCAAATCTTTGTATATAAAGGATTATCTAGAGTTTCAGTTGATGAAATTCAATCTGGCGAAATTTGTATGATCAGTGGTATTGCGGATATCAATATTGGTGATACTTTATGTCCAGTTGGTGCTCCTGATCCACTACCAGCAATTAAAATTGAAGAACCTACTCTTTCTATGAATTTCATGGTTAATGATTCACCATTTGCTGGACAAGTTGGTAAGTTCGTTACTTCAAGAAATATTCGTGAAAGATTAGATCGTGAATTACAAGTTAACGTTGGTTTGAAAGTAGAAGAAACAGATTCTACAGATACATTTAAAGTGTCTGGTAGAGGTGAATTACATTTAACGATTCTTTTGGAACAAATGAGACGTGAAGGCTATGAAATTGCGGTTTCTAGACCTGAAGTTATCTTAAAGAAAATCGATGGTGTTACTTGTGAGCCTGTTGAAGAAGTTGTAATTGATGTTCCAAATGATTATTCTGGATCAGTTATTTCTTCCTTGAATGTTCGTAAGGGTTTATTGAATAACATGGAAGATCAAGGTTCTTATACAAGAATTACTTATATGGTTCCTACAAGAGGCTTGATTGGTTTTAGATCTGACTTCATTAATATGACGCATGGTGAAGGCACAATGGTACAAAGACTTGCGGACTATGAACCTTGGAAGGGAGAAATTCCACAGAGAGAAAATGGTGCATTGATTTCCACAGAAACTGGTGGTGCTATGACATATGCTTTGTGGAATATTCAAAACAGAGGTCAATTATTCATTGGTGCGCAAACTCCAGTATATGAAGGTATGATCATTGGTATTTCCGCAAAGAATATGGATATGACTGTTAACCCAATTAAGAACAAGAAGATGACTGCTGTTCGTTCTACGGGAAATGATGAAGCAATGAAACTTGTTCCACCAAAGATTTTGACTCTTGAACAAGCAATTGAATTCATCAATGATGATGAACTTGTAGAAATTACACCTACAGATATTCGTGTTCGTAAAAAATATCTCACAGCGATTGATAGAAGAAGACACGCTAGAGAACTTGGTAAGATTGAAAATGAATCTGATGAATAAGGTGGTAGAGAAATCTATCATCTTTTTTTAAATTTATATCCTCAATCTAATTTGGATATGTTACAATTTTCACATATGAAAGAAAAGAAGTGTGCCATCTTCCTCGCAGATGGCTTTGAAACATGTGAGGGATTGATTGTAGTAGATTTGTTAAGAAGAGCAGGAATTACAATTGATATGATATCAATGAATGATGATTTAACAGTTATGACATCCCAAAAAGTTGTTTTACAAGCTGAGAAATTATACAAAGATGTTGATACAAAAGATTATGATGTATTGGTTTTACCTGGTGGTAAAGTTGGTACCGCAAATTTAGAGGCTTGTGATTCATTGAAAGAATCTATAAAAGAGCATTTTGAAAATGGCAAACTAACATGTGCAATTTGTGCTGCCCCATCTATTTTTGGACATTTAGGCATGTTAGAAGGAAAGAAATATACTTGTTTCCCAGATTTTGATGGAAATTATGGAGGTTCTTATCAACAAGAACTCGCAGTCAGTGATGGGAATTTAATTACTGGTCGTGGTATGGGAGCGACATTAGAATTCGCTAGAGAAATTCTAAAACAGCTCATTGATGAAGAAGCATTAAAGAAGGTTCAACACGGAATTCAATACGAACATACATTCCGTAACGAATAAAAGGAAAGAGAAATATATTGAGGAGAAAATACTATGGAAAACATGTTTTCAAATGACGCAAGACAATTGAAGTTTGATGTTTTAGTAGCACTTTGTAAAGCTGCTTCACAAGGTGAAGTCAACGAAGATGAAATTCAAGCTTATGCCCACAATCTTGTTTCATTGTCATCCCCTAGATTAAGATGTTGTGTTTATAAAGAAAGAGAAATTCTGAGACAAAGAGTTCGTCTATCCATGGGGAAAAATGCATCCGAAACAATTGATCATAACCCAAATCAAATTGTTCAAGTTATTGATGCGGCTTGTGATGGATGTACAATCAAGAAAATCAGAGTTACAGATAACTGTAGAAAATGTATGGCAAAGAGTTGTATGTCAGCTTGTCGTTTCGGTGCTATGCATATGGGAACATATCATTCTGAAATTGACTATAACTTATGTAAAGAATGTGGTGCTTGTGTAAGAGCTTGTCCATATAACGCCATTGTTATGACAGAAAGACCATGTTTTGCGCATTGTCCTGTACAAGCAATTGGTTGGGATGAAAATGGTCTATGTAAGATTGATGAAAGTAAGTGTATCAATTGTGGTCAATGTGAAAATGCATGTCCTTTTGGAGCAATCGAAGATAAGAGCTTAGTTGTTCCAGTTATGAATGATATTCGTTTGGGTAAGAAAGTATACGCAATCGTAGCACCTTCTATTCAAGGCCAATTTGAAAATACAAGTTTAGCTCAAATCATGAAAGCAGTAGAGATGATTGGCTTTACAGAATGTATTGAAGTAGCTGCAGCTGCAGATTTAGTCGCACAAACAGAATACAAAGAATTAAAAGAACATAAAGAAGCAGGAGTACCTCTAACAACTTCTTGTTGTCCTGCATTTGTAAATATGTTGAAGATTCATTTCCCAACGATTTATGAAAATAATAAGAGTTCTACACTTTCTCCAATGTTAGCTTTAGCGAAGAAGTTAAAGAATGATGATCCAGATTGTGTTGTAGCGTTTATTGGACCATGTATCGCAAAGAAGAGTGAAATTAATTTATCAGAGTATTGTGAATACGCTTTGACATATGAAGAGCTTGCCGCAATGTTTATTAGTAAAGGTGTTTCTCCAAGTGAAGTTGAAGTTGGACCACTTGAAAAATATGCATCGAACTATGGACGTAACTTTGCGCACTCTGGTGGTGTAGCTGCTGCGGTTGTACAAGCCGCAAAAGAAGCTGGTGATACAGAAACATATAACGCTGTTATCGCAAATGGTGGTTTTGAATGTAAGAAACAACTATTGTTGATGAAAGTTGGTAAATTCCAAGGTGATATCTTAGAAGGTATGAACTGCGAAGGTGGATGTATTGCGGGTCCTGCTTGTATTACAGATCCAATGACTGTAAAGGGCAGAATGGCAAAAGAAAACATGCAGACAGATAAAAAATCAATTGAAGATTCTGTAAAATTATATGATTTGAAAGAGTTTGATATTGAAATCAAAAAGGATGCAGAATAAACTGATAACCATGAACAAGTGTTCATGGTTATTTTTATGGAAAAGAAGTTAAATTTAAAAGAATTGAAATGGGTTCATGAACCAAAAAGATCTGTTTTAAATGAAAATCAATTGATATTAGAAACAGAACCACATACTTCATTGAATTTATTGGGTGGTAGTGCAGAAGCAGTAGAATTAGGAATGGAAACTGAAGATAACTTTCATTTCTCAATTCGTTGTGATTTTCACTACAAGAAAGCTTTAGATCAATGTGGTATTGTTTTGTATGATTCAAATGGTAGAAAATTGATTTGTGGATGTGAAAAAAGAGATGGTGAAGTTTCTAAAATCGTTGTGCGTGTAAATCATGTAGATGGTACTGATCGATCAGAAAGAGAAATTGGTTCCGCAATTCAATGGCTATATTATAGAATATGGTTTAGAGGTGGAATTGTAAGAGTTCAGTACAGTTTCAATGGAAAGAGATATTCTGATTTAAGAGAATTTGTCGCAAATGATAAAATAGAGAAGATTGGTGTATATGCATGTTCACCAAATGATTCGTATTTTGATTGTATATTTTCAGAAGCGTTTTTAGATAAGGATGGTTATTGATATGAGTGCTGTAGAAAGATTGATTCGTTATTGTAAAGTGGATACACAAAGTGATCCAACAAATGAAAGTGTTACGCCTAGTAGTGAAAAAGAATTTGATTTAGCTAGAATTCTAGAAAAAGAATTAAAAGAACTAGATGTACAAGATGTAACATTAGATGAACATTGTTACGTATATGGATGGTTACCTTCAAATATAGAAGAAAATGTTCCTACTGTTGGATTTATTGCACATATGGATACTGCTCCAGATTATTCTGGAACAAATGTAAAACCAAGAATCATAGAAAATTTTGATGGGAATGATATTGTTTTAAATGAAACAATGGTAACAAAAATGGAAGATTTCCCAGAGATGCAATTGGTGAAAGGGAAAACATTGGTCGTTACAGATGGAACAACATTATTAGGTGCAGATGATAAGGCTGGTGTTACAAGTATCATGGAAGCATTAGCTTATTTAAAAGAACATCCTGAAGTAAAACACGGAAAGATTGCGATTGGATTTACACCAGATGAAGAAATTGGGAATGGTCCTAAATACTTTGATATTGAAAAATTTGGTGTTGATTTTGCCTATACGATGGATGGTGGAACAGTTCGTGAAATTAGTGATGAGACTTTCAACGCAGCGAGTGCAATCGTTACATTTAAAGGATTCTCTATCCATCCAGGCTCTGCCAAAGATAAGATGATCAATGCGGCTAGTATTGCGTGTAGCTATCAAAATCTATTGCCTGAACACGCTAGACCAGAACATACAGAAGGTAGGGATGGATTCATTCATTTGACAAGTATGGAAGGTTGTACAGAAGAGGCAAAACTTTCTTATATCATTCGTGATCATGATCTAACAAAGTTGAACGAGAAAAAAGAATTGATGCAGAAAACATGTGATTATATCAATGTACTTTATGGAGAAGGTGTTTGTTCCATTGAAATCAAAGATGCATATCACAATATGAAAGAAGTATTGGACCAACATCCTGACGCACTAAAATATGCATATCAAGCATTTAAACAACTTGGTATTACACCATTACATGAACCTGTTAGAGGTGGAACTGATGGTGCGGAATTGTCTTTGAGAGGCCTTCCATGTCCTAACTTGGGTGTAGGTGGCGGAAACTTCCATGGTCCATATGAATATTGCGTTGTAGAAGAATTAGAACAAGCTAGAGAAGTTGTATTAAAGATTGTTGAAAATATCGCAAAAGGAGAGTAGGTATGATTTGTACGTGTACAATGAATCCTTCATTGGATTATTATCTTGAATTTAAAAATGATGTTAAAAATGGAGCGGTTAATCGTTCGGATTTGGAATATTACGAAGCTGGTGGAAAAGGAATCAACGTTTCTATTGTTTTGAATAACTTAGGTATTCCAACAAAAGCATTTGGTTTTATTGGGGGATTCACAAAGGATTTCTATATTTCTTTATTAGCGAAATATGAGAATATTCATCCTAACTTTACATATACAAATGGTCATACGAGAGTGAATGTAAAACTACATGGGAAAAATGAAGTAACAGATCTACATGCGATGGGGCCATATATTACTCATGAAGATATGAATAATCTCATGCGTAAAACAGAAAATATGTATGAACAAGATTATTTTGTATTAGCTGGTAATACACAACCTTGGTTAACTGAAGAAACAGAAAATATGTTGATTCATTTAATTGAAGAAGGTGTAAAAGTTGTTCTTGATACAAACACTGTAATTATGAAAGATATGTTACGTTATAAACCATTTCTTTGTAAGACAACAAGTGAAGAGTTAAAAGATATCTTAGATATTGAAATCAATTCTGAAGAAGATGCGATAAAAGGCGCGAAGCAGTTATATGCTTTAGGGGCAAAGCACGTTTTGGTACTAACGAATACATTAGCGATCCTAGTGAATGATCACGGAACGTTTACATGCGAATTCTTAGATGAAGAATCTGTAGTGAATACTGTAGGTACTGGTGATTCTATGATTGCGGGATTCTTAATGAATTATTTAAGAACAAAAGATTCTTATGATTCGTTGAAGTTTGGTGCTTCTTGTGGAAGTGCGACTGCTTATTCAAAAGGACTTGCGACGAGAGAAAAAATTGATGCGATGTATCAAAATACAGTCGTCAATAAAATCGATTGAGAAAAGTGATATAATAAATACCTGTGAGGTGACGGATGAAAAAATTTATAACATGTATTTTAACAACTGTATTATTAACGGGGTGTGCTTCTACAACAAGCACAAGTTCAACTACAAGTACAACTGAAACTTCTACAACAGAACAAGTTACAATTACAAATAGTGTTGAACTAGCAGCTGTTAAATCAACATTAAGTGGTTATAAATGGGTAGGTGATGAAATCGGAGATTTTGAAGAAACTTCTTTAAAAGAAACGATTCGTTTGTTTGATGAGAAAGGTAGTGCCGTAGTTTATTATGGATATGTTGGATGTCCATGGTGTGAAAGAGCATTACCAGAACTGAACAAAGTTGCGTTAAAAACAGGAATTAAGATTTACTATGTAGATGCTTCTGTTTCTCCTGCATCTGAAGATTATCAAAGCTTAACAGAAGATTTAGGAGATGCGTTAAGTACAAACTCTGAAACAGGTGAAAAAGAAATGTATGTTCCATTTGTTGTAGGAATTAAGAATGGTGAAGTTGTCGGAAGCCACACAGCTTTGATTGATGGATTTGAAATCAAAGATGATTCTTCACAATTGAGTGATTCTCAAAAACAAGAACTACAAGATATTTACATGGATATCATTGAAAAGGTTGCGGATTAAGTAGTGTGTAAAAAGCACTACTTTTTATATGGAAATATATTTGTTTTGTACTAAAATAAAAATATGAAAAAGACAATTTATGCTGGCACTTATACCAGCAAGACTTCCAAGGGAATTTACCAATTTTCTTTTGAAGATGGAAAGTTCTCTGATTCAAAACAATTCTGTACAATCAAAAATCCAAAATACTTAGCATTATCCAATCATGAACTTATTGCGGTTGCGGATTTTGAACATGACAGCGGAGTGGCTTTGATCGATGCGAAAGGAGAAATCAAAGATATATCAGCATTCGAAGAAAGAACATCCTGTTATGTAACGGAAAAAGATGATGATATTTATACCGCAAATTATCATACTGGTGTTGTAACACATTTAAAGAAAGTAGATGGAAAATTGAAATATGTCAATTCAATCCAAATACAAGATGGCGCGGGGTGCCATCAAGTTCTTCTTTGGAAAGATTTGATATTAGTTCCATGTTTATTTTTAGATCGTGTTATTATCTTAGATCGAACATTCAAGAAAATTGGCTCAATTCACTTTAATGCGAATACGGGACCTAGACATGGTGTATTTACAAAAGATGGTGAATATCTATATTTAGTTTCTGAATTATCCAATGAATTGTTTGTGATTCATACAGGAGATTGGGAAATCGAAGCACAGATTTCTGTATTCATGAATCAAGAAAAACATATCCGAGATACAGCGGCAATTCGTTTATCAGAAGATGAAAAGTATGTATATGTTTCTACACGTACAAAAGATGTAATTTCTACAATAGAACTGGAAGATCACAAACCAACTGTGATTCAAACAACAAGTTGTGGAGGAAAACATCCAAGAGACTTCATATTGATTGATCATTATTTATTATGTGGAAATCGTAATTCCAATGAAGTTGTATGTTTTAATATTAATGAGGATGGCACATTAGGTAAAATCACAGATCGTGTAGAAGTACCTGAAGTTGTGTCACTAGTACAAGAATGAAGTCATTGCGGAATGCAGTGGCTTTTTTTTTGATATTAACAATAGATATAATGTTATAATTTTTTTGGGAGATAAGGAGATAGCTTATGAAAAAACCATCATTTTTAAAGTTAATACAATGCGTTGTTTTATGCTTGTTAACTATTACAATTGTTCCTGAGAAAATATATGCAGAAGAAGCGGTTGCGTGTATGAAAGATGATAGTGGTAAAGTAATAGAATATTACTATACTATTCCTGATGCGATGAATGGCTCTAGAAAGGGAGAAATTCATATGCTTACTGATTGGGATCTAGGTGCTCAAATTAATATTGTAGAAGGTACTACTTCTATAATTTATATGGACGGCTATACTATTAAAAAAACGAATGGAAAAAAATCAGATAACAGTGAAGGTGGAATTTTCACTTTACACCCTAATGCTGAATTGTATCTATATGGTTCCACTGAAGAAAAAGAATTCACTGATAGTAAGGGCAACAAACTAACAAGTGGTGGTTTAGTTACTGGTGGTTATACTAATACTGGTGGCGCCATTTATATGAAAAAGACTGCTAAATTATATTTAACGAATGTTGCGATTAGTGGCAATACTAGTGAAGGTAGTGGTGGCGGAATATTTGTTTCATCGGAAGATGGAGAGATTTGGATGGATAATGCTCACGTTGACCATAACTATTCTGTTAATTCTGGTGGTGGTATTTATTCTGATGCCGATGGTACTCATATTCATATGGAAAATCATTCAACAATTAATAATAATACCGTTCATAAAACAGGTAGCTCTGGTGGTGGCGTTGCCTTTAATAATTCTTGGTTTTCTCTTGAAGGTGATGGCACTAGCGAAGTTAGTTACAACAGTGCTATTCCTGGCGATTATGGCACTGGCACTTCTGGTGGTGGCATTTATGTCGCTTCAAAAATGTTTGCGTCAAATTATGGCATTATTAGTGGTATTACTATTAAAGGAAATTATGCTGGACAGGGTGGAGGCATAGATGCTTTTCCTAGGAATTTCTATTTGAAGGATGTAACAATTACAGATAACACATCTATCATAAGAGGTGGTGGTGTATTTGTATTATATGATATAGATCTTTATCTTAGTGGTGATGTAAAAATATATGGCAACCATCGAACGGATGGCGCAGATGACGATGTGTTTTTACAATCAGCTTTTGGACAAGCGTATGTAATAGCTAGTGATCTTAATTCAGATTCTTTAATTGGTATTAGGACTGAAACAACAGGCGATAGATTAGTTGCGAAAAATATATCGCAAGAACTTGTTTCTTGTTTCTTTTTGAATGAAACTTCAAAATATCATATAGGGTACCAGTCTAACGATAGAGAGTTATGGCAAAGAAATGGTGTTACAACTTATTCCGTAAAGGTTAATGGACAAGCTGCTGGTAGATATGTAGAAGGTACACAAAACGTTACGATTGCGGATACTTCAAGTCTATTCTCTTCTTGGCAAGAAAACAGCGATGTTAAGCTAGATAGTAACCAACTTAAATCAAACGTTATTTCTTTTATAATGCCAGCTAAAGATGTTGAATTTAAAGCTAACTATATAAGTGCGGCTACAGATATTTCTTTAAAAGTGAGTGAATTAACAGTAAATGAAACATTCCCTAGTCAAGCTGATTTAGTTTGGACAAATGATATTGGTAGCTGCACAAAGAAAGTAGATATCACTTGGTATAAGAATACTGAAAATGGATATCAAAAAGTAATGCCTTCTGATACTGTGGAGGCTGGTGCCGCTTATATGTTTACTACAACAATTGAAAAGAAAACAGATGGTAACTTAAGGCTAGCGTTTAGTGATGATCTTAAACAAGAGGATGTAAAAATCTTCTATGGTAATACTGAGATAGATTCTGCAAGTTTTAGTTTAAATGATGAAGGAACTTTATCATTATCTATAAATAGTGTGGTAGTAGGGCAAGATGAACTATCTTATGTAGTTCCGGTTGTTGTTTCGGTAGAAGAAGGAATTTCTAAGTCTGATTTAATTGATTTGATCAATAACAATAAACAAACGAAAGCTAGTTCTGTTAATTATAAAGAATATGATGTAAGCATCGAAGATATTGGTGAAAGCAATCTAAAAGATGATTGGTTTGGTGATGATGGTTTGAAAACTAATGAAGATGGCTATTATAGAATTGATGGCATCTCATTAGAACAAAATAACTATAACATTACTACTTCAATAATCATTAATGTGGCTACTAAACAAACTCCTAGAGATAATGTTTATAAGTTAAAAGATGAATATGAACAAGATGAAACAAATTGGTACATTACGTTTAATGATATAGATGGAAACTATTATAGTATTAGAGATGTTCAAGGAATTACACAATGTAATTCTAGTAAGTGCAGCTATAAATTAACAGGGGTTAAAGGGCAAATAAAAGAATATAGTGTAGATATCTATAAGATTGATGATTATTCCTTAAAACCTGTTATAAGTGAAACACGTGAATATATACTTGATGATTTTAAGCTTAACACTCCTACATTTAATGATGCGATAGAGTCTAGTGATGGCAATAATAAATCACTCACTGTTAGTGCTTATTCAAATGATGAGGCAACTATCTATTATCTATATAATGACGGAACTAATAACTGGAACATTAGTAAAGATAATTCTATTACATTAAACAATAGTGAAAATGCTTATAAAACATATAAAGTGAAATCATGGGCAAGTAATGGAACGAGTGTATCGAGCGTTTCTGATAGTAGCTATGTAATTGATAATCTTACTAATATTGTTAATGTGAATAAAATCAATATTAATGTGAATTGGCCGAATGTTGGTGGGAATCTTCCAACAACGATTAGTTCTATTAAAGCTCAGTTAAAGGGAAGAACAGTTGAAATCGCAAGTAATCTTTCTATAACTGATTGGAATCATGATAAAGGTGGTGATACTGTAAGAGATAATTATATATATCAAGCTAACATTAAACTTGACAGTTTAGATTCAACTTCAATTGATTTACTTAAGAACTATGATGTTGTGATTGGTGATGGTACAAAGAAGACGTACTCTTATGTTGACCAACAAGATGGTGCTTATTGGCTACATATTATTTTCTGTGGGGCAAATTATTTCAGTGATGAATATAATGATAAATCTCTAAATTATACTTTAACTAGTATTGAAGTAGGTGATTATACAAAATCTTTGTCTTACGAAAAAGCTGTTGCGTTAAATAATGATTTATCTAAACTAGATTTACCTTATATATTGTTGAATGTTAAAAATAACAATAATGATGAACAAGAGGTATTTAGACTAGATGCATCAAACATATTTGAATTTGTGTCTTCATTTGATTCAAATAATTTAAATGCTCAAAAAATTATATTAAAAGCTAATATAGCTGATTTAATACCAAGTTATGTAATGTATGATGGTATAGATACTAATATTACATTAACAATTAATGTTTCGGGTAAAGATACTGATCAAAACAAAGTTGTAAATTGTGAAGAGACTATGAATTCTAAAAACTGGACATGGTCAGAGTCTAAGAAAGCTTGTGTATACAGGGTAAGTAATACGAGTAGTAAATAAAAGGCGCAACAAATTTAGCTGAGGTTTAGAAGGAATTTGGAACAAAATAACTTGTGGTAAATAGATAACCCAAAGCTTTCATAAAAAGGAACTACACAATATGGTCTTTGATCATAAAGTGTGGTTTTTCTTTTTGAAATGAAGAGAATCTTCTGAATTATCACAGTTTTCAATTTCTTTAGCTAATCCATCAATTCGTTTGGCTAGATGAAAATAATTATCTTCATAGTGAAAAGATAAAATTTAATATATTTGAAATTAATCTCCGTGGTAGAATTTATTTAATAGTTGTAAATTTGATGCGAAGGTGTGCTTATGAAGACACATAATAAAATGAAAAATGATAAAGAAATAGATACTAGTACTGATATTCGAGACGCATTTAATGAAAAGGTAAGTTCTGAAAAATTATTGAAATTGATTGCACCTGAATATTTAGGCGTTTATATCGTAAATCGGAAAACAGGTCTTTCTAGAGATATTATCGGTCCGGACTATTTTAGGAAAATCGTGAAAGATAAAGATGGTTTATATGTAGATGCAATGCGTGAGTATAAAGATTTATATGTGAAAGAAGATTGTTATTCAACAATCGATTTTGTGTTGGATCTAGATTACGTTTTTAAGATATTAGAATCGGGAGAAGAAATTAATGTTTCCTATGCAAAGAAAGATGATTCTGTTATAGATTTGCAGATTAAACCTTATTCAAATAACGAAATCGATAAAGATTTATCAATATGGATTTATAAAAACGCAAAAATAAATAATAGAAATAGAGAATATGAAAGACAAAAACAATTATCGGATGCTTTAAATCTTGCGAAAAAAACAAACGATCAATTGAAAGAAGCAATTCATCACGCAAAGACAGAAAAACGTACATTCGAAAAATTATGCATGGATTTTGTTTCGATGTACGCAGTGGAAGTAAATACTGGTAATTTTGAAATTCTAAAACTTGAATCAAACACAAACGCAAAAGTGTTAGTAGATAAAGAAAATTATCAAAATTTTAATGCGTATGTCAAAGATTATTGTGACAATTATGTTATAGAAGAAGATAAAAAAGCTTGTGAAAATTGGTTTGATTGTGCGAATTTAAAAGACAGATTATCTACAGAAGATAGAGTTTTATTCTACTATCAAAGTATTCCGAATAAAGGTGGAAAAAAGTTCTTTGAGGCGCAAGCAGTTAAATCGTATGTAGATGAATCAGAATTCAATGTATTTATTGGTTTAAGATATATTGATGATTTGATTATAGAAGAAAAACAAAAACAAAAGATCTTACAAGATGCTTTGGATGAGGCAAACTTGAAGAATGAAATTATTTCTGCGATTGGAAAAACATATCAATACATTTCTAGAATTGACTTAATAAATAATTATTATGAAGAAATAACAGGATTAGATGAATTTCACATAGGGAATAAAAAAGGCAATCCAAGTGAAAACGCAAGATTAATGTGCGAAAAAAGAGTTTCTAAAGAATACCAGGAAGGGTTCATGAAATTTACTGATATGACTACGCTTGCCGAACGCCTTCAAGATAAAGAAATGATTGATTATGAATATCAAGTGAATGATGGTGATTGGCATATCATGTGGTTTATTGTGAAAAAAAGAGATTCTTTTGGAAATGTAACGCATGTTTTGTGCACGATACGAAGTATTAGTAAGAGTAAAAGAGAAGAACAAAAGTTAATGTTGTTAGCTGATGAAGCTAGACAAGATGCCGCAATGAAAACGAGATTCTTGTCGAATATGTCACATGATATTCGTACACCAATGAATGGAATTATTGGATTAATTGATAAGGCAAATCGTTATCCAGATGATTTAGAAGTACAAAAAGAGTGCCGTAACAAAATTATGGAGCAATCTCAATCACTTGTTTTAATGGTGAATGATATTTTAGAAATTAATAAATTAGAAACGGATAAAAATAGTAATCTTCATATATCATTTGATATTACAGAAGTATTGAGAATGGTTAATGAAGATGCGCAAAGAAAAGCAAATAAAAAACATATTAATTATATTGTAGATTGGGGGAAAGGTGATTATTCGCATAGTTATTTGCTTGGTAATCCATACTATTGTAGAAGAATCTTACAAATTTTAGCGGATAACGCAATCAAGTTCTCAGAAGAAGGTAGTGATATTCATGTATGGATAAATGAAGAGTCTGTAGACGATACACATAGTTACTTCACATTTAATTGCCAAGATCATGGAATTGGAATGGATGAAGATTTTATTGATCATGCGTTTGAAATCTTTACACAAGAAAAAGAAACGAATCGAACAAACTATGAAGGTAGTGGACTTGGCTTAGCAATCGCAAAAAAGATGGCTGAAAGAATGAATGGAGAAATCAAGCTAGAAAGTAAAAAGGGTGAAGGAACAAAAGCTTCATTCCGCGTACTACTTACATTAGATAAAGAAGGTGAGGGAATCGTCGAAGAAAACAACGTAGATATTTCGTTGGATGGTAAACGTGCACTTGTTGTGGAAGATAATATGATGAATGTAGAAATCATAAAATTCATATTGGAAGAAAATAATATTTTAGTAGAATATGCTGAAAATGGTGCACAAGCAACATCGATGTTTGAAAACTCTTCGGAAGGTTATTATGATGTAATTCTCATGGATATCTTGATGCCAGTGATGAATGGATTGGACGCTACAAGGAAAATACGCACTTTCAATAGAGAAGATTCAAAAACAGTTCCAATCATTGCGATGTCAGCGAATACGTTTGCGGATGATATTATGAGAAGTTATATTGCTGGGGTGGATTTCTATCTCACAAAACCAATTAGTGCTGAAAAAGTCATCTCAACAATCAAAAGAATTTGGCAAAAAAAAGCTAGTCATGATTGACTAGCTTTTAAAGTGGAGCTAAGGGGAATCGAACCCCTGACCCCCTGCTTGCAAAGCAGGTGCTCTCCCAGCTGAGCTATAACCCCAGGATACACTTATGAGAATAAATGGTGGGCCTGAATGGACTTGAACCAACGACCTCACCCTTATCAGGGGTGCGCTCTAACCACCTGAGCTACAGGCCCATACTCTCAACAGTGCTTAACTATGATATCAATTCTTGTGTACACTGTCAACACAAAAAAATAAAAAAAACGGCAAATGCCGTTATTAGTGGAGCTAAGGGGAATCGAACCCCTGACCCCCTGCTTGCAAAGCAGGTGCTCT
>CAVFDO010000015.1:0-28192 GCA_963621095.1 bacterium | reverse complement strand
TGTAGGTAAATATAGAAGAAGATATGCATTAACATCAAAGCAGAAACAGATATTACAACAGTTTGATATAGATGAGAAGTATATAGATAGAAGCATTAGTGAATACAGCTATTAATGCTTCTTTTCTTTTTTAGTTATACAAATCATACAAAGTTGAGGTTATTCTCTTAGAAAAAAATTTGCAGTTCGAAAAGTACGCACTTTCATATAATTGCACATTCAAAAATGAGTGTGTTATGATTCAAATGGAGATAAAGAATATGAAAAGAAAAGAAGAACTTCCTGTATGTCCTGTAGCTACTGCAGTTGATTTAATTGGTGGTAAATGGAAATTATTAATTATTCGTAATCTAAGAGTTAGAGCTTGGCGTTTTAATGAATTACAACGTGATTTAGACGGAATTTCGCAAAAGGTTTTAACGGATAGTTTAAGACAATTAATTGATGATGGATTGGTATATCGTCATGATTATCAACAAGTACCACCAAAAGTAGATTATGGATTAACATATTTAGGTGAAAAGATGTTACCAATTATTGATGCGATGGCTGATTTTGGAAATTATTATAAATCTGTTATAGATTAAAATTTTAATAGATATGAGAAGGAATTCATTACATGTTTTATGTAGGTTTCTAATAAATATCCATATACTTTTCTAAATATTGATACATTAGGTGTAGGTATGGTAATCATAAACATTATTTGTTTAGCTACAGCTTTTTTTTGTTTGTGGATATTTAGGTGTTTGGACTGATCATAAATTAATAGAAAAGAAGTGAAATATATAACTTTTGACGCTATGTTATTGCATCTTATTTAATTTTGTTTGAAAATAAAAATAGGAGGCAATATGACATTTGAAGAGTTTTTAAGTAATAATTTTGCTGAAATAGTTGGTCTCATCTTTATATGGATCATTATCAATAAAGAAAAGGTAATAGATGAAGTTGATGTTCATAATTTTATGAATATATTTTATTGTGAAATAGTTGAAATGATTGCTTTTAATATAGAAAAGATAACTGGATATTGGAGTGAACCAACTGCTCTTCGTATCATACTTTCTGGAATTGCGTATACGTTAAGAGCTGTTCTTGTATATTTGTTCATTCGTTTGATTTGGCCACATGAAAACAATAAGAAAGCAAAAATAGTATTAACATTGCCAATTATTCTATGTTTGATATGTGGGTTTTCTCCATTCTTTACAGATATTGTTTATTCAATTAGTTCTACAAATCATTTTTGCAGAGGTCCATTAGGCTGGATTTTTATGGTGACAGTCATCGGATATGTTTTTATATTTGTTTTTTATATCATTAAAAAACATAACATAGGTGAAAAAATGAATACAACGATATTATTGTTGATTGCTTTCTTTATTATTTCTTCAACAATTCTATCAACTATGTATGATATGGAATGGATGGGAAGATTATCGATTGTATATGGTATTGTATTCTGTCTTTTTGCATTGGACACAAATAAATTAAAGAATACAATTTATGTTCTACAAGAAAATGAAGAATTAAAGAATGCACTCAATGAACTTGAAAAAACAAAGAAAGATGCTGAAATCGCCAATGAAGCAAAAACAACTTTCTTATTGAATATGTCTCATGATATTCGTACACCTTTAAACGGAATTATTGGCATGTTGGATATTGCTGACCATTTTCCAGAAGATTTAGAAAAACAAACATATTGTAGAAATAAAGTTAGAAATGCATCTAAAATTTTACTTGAATTAGTGAATGATGTATTAGATAGAAGTAAATTAGAATCAGGAGAAGAAGCATTAGAACATATTCCTTTTGATTTAGAAAAAGTGATTCAAGATACTTATATTTCTTTGGATAAACAAGCTGAAGATAGAAATGTTGAACTCATTGAAGAGAAATTTGATGTTCAACACACAAAGTTGATTGGTAGCCCATTACATTTTAAGAGAATCGTAATGAATATTATTAGTAATGCAATCAAATATAACAAAGAAAATGGTAAAGTTTATATTTCTTATAAAGAAGTAGGATATGATGGAAATACTGTTGATATTGAATTCAAGTGTAAGGATACAGGAGTGGGAATGAGTGAAGAATTCCAATCTCATTTGTTTGAACCTTTTACACAAGAAGATCATTCAGCTAGATCTAGTTATAATGGAACAGGACTTGGAATGTCTATTGTAAAAAGTATTGTTGATAAAATGAATGGTACGATTACAGTAGAAAGTAAGAAAAATAAGGGTTCAATATTTGTTGTAATTGTTTCTTTTGATGTAAATCATTCTGATGAAGTGAATGTATCAAAAGAAAATTTTCCTGAACAGAATTCTATCTATGGAATGAACATTCTATTAGTTGAAGATAATGATTTAAATATGGAAATTGCAGAATTCTTGTTAGAAGAATATGGTGCGAATGTAATCAAAGCGTGGAACGGGAAAGATGCAATTGATATCTACAAACAATCTAAAATAGGTGATATTGATGTAATACTAATGGATGTGATGATGCCAGTCATGAATGGTTATGAAGCTACAAAGTCTATTCGGTCATACAATAGGGAAGACGCTAAGAGTATCCCAATTATTGCGATGACTGCTAATGCTTTTGTAGAAGATAGAATCAAAGCGAAAGAAGTAGGAATGAATGATTATATTTCAAAACCATTAGATGAAAAATTAGTGATAGAAACCATTGCGAAGAGTGTAATAAAATAGAACCAGTTTCCCGGTTCTATTTTGTTTCTCTTTCAAATTTTGTTTCATCTAAAGCATTTTCCTTTTTGGCGATAACTAATGCACAAGCAGTATCACCTGTGACATTTAATGCAGTCACGAGCATTTCAATTGGGCGATTGATCGCAAGAATTAAAGCGTATACGGATAATGCAATTTCATTTGTGAATCCTACGCCAGATAAAATCGTAAATAGAATGACTGCACCAGCACCAGGAGCTGCAGGTGTACCAACGGAAGCAATGACTGCCAATAATCCAATTAAAATAATTTGTTGTAAAGTGACAGGATAACCTGCAACACCAGCGATAAATATCGTGGCGATGACTTGCATCATTGCAGTGCCATCCATGTTGATTGTCATACCTAATGGTAATACGAAGGATGAGATTTCATCAGAGATACCAAGTTCTTCTTTTGCGACTTCAATATTCATCGGTAAAGTAGCAGCACTAGAAGAAGTGGAGAATCCAAATAAGGCAACTTTTCCGATTTTTTTAGAAAATTTAGATGGATTTAATTTGGTTGTAATAGAAACAAATAATGGGTAGAAAATGAATAGAAATAAAAGTAATAAAATTGTTGTTAAAACCATATAAGAAAGTGCGGGCTTCAGATAAGAAATACCATAAGATGCACATGTTCTTGTTAATAAACAGAATATCGCTACTGGTGCGCATGTTTCAACGATCCAACCTAGTATTACAGTAACTAAATTTGAAATTTCTTCACATAAAGTAGCAATCATAGAAAATTTATCTTTGTTTGTATTGATTCCTAGACCTACCGCAACAGCACAAACAACAATTGCCAGTACTCCACCATTATTACTTAAAGCACTTGCGAAATTGTTTGGTACAGCGTTCAATATAACAAGTAATGGATTTGTAGAACTTGATCCTGTTGTTGCTTCAAGGTTTAAGTTATCTATTTGGAATAATCCAAAGTTATAAGCAATCATACCGGAAATCGCAGCTAAGATAATTGCGATAATGGTTGTTAATAAGAAATAGAAAATTGTTTTAGAAGCAATTCTTCCTAACTTCTTTGCGTCTGATATTTTGATCATCGCTAAAACGATTGATGTAAATACCATAGGAATAATCATAAGTTGCATTGCCTTCACAAACATTTGACCAATGATATAAAACAAACCAATTGCTTGTTCATTACCTTCTGCAGTAATATCCGCAAATAATAAATTATTTATGGAATTCCACAATTGTTCATTTCCGTTGCTTGTAAGATTCTCTCTGAGTAGTAGGATACTGATTCCGACAATGACACCTGCGACTAAGGCAATTGCCATTCTTTTCGCTAAAGACATTTTCTCTTTCTTCATATTCATCTCCTTATAAATCCACGAGATTATACTTGTTCTGCATAAAAAAAGCAATCAATCCGTAGATTGATCACTCTTGATATCTGATTCGCTTTTTGGATAAAACAGTTCAATATCACGATTTTTATCAAATACATTGTTGTATTGAAGGATACGGTAATTTTGAATTTCTTCATCTTCAATATCATCTACAGATTCATAGAAATTACCTTCTGAATCATAACAACCATATAATGTAATCACTGGATATTTATCTTTTAATTCATATAAGAATTGTTGATATGGTGTTAATTCCATATTGGCAGTATGTAGAATTAAAGATGACATGTAATTAGCACTCATCTTATCAATTGTTTGATCTTCAATATCATAGTTTGCCCATATTAAGAATGGTGTTATGTATTGTTTGATATCTTCTTCAGGTGTTCCGCTATTTGGAAAGAACAAACGATCACTTGCGGATCCTAAAGATGGTTGATGATCTCCATACATGATGATCATGACATTTTCATCTACATTTTGGAAGTATTCAATTAACTTTTGGAATGCTTCATCTGTTAGTTTTATTAAAGATAAATAGTTTTCTGCAGTATCATAGTTTTCATAACCATAACTAGATAAATCAACTGTTTGTGTTAAATCATCTGCGTTTTTATAAGAACCATGATTTTGATATGTTACATTAAAGATATATTGATTTGTACCTTTGTTTTCTTCATAACATTCAATGACTTTTTCGAAATCTTGTTCATCTGTAGGATAACCATGAATTGTATCTAAGCCATCAAATGTTTCCGCAAATTCTGTGTTTTGGAATTGTAACTTTTCATATGCGGTTCTACGATTCCAGTTTGTAGACTTTCCTAAATGAATGCCAGTTGTAGAATATCCTTTACGATTCATATAAGAAACAGTAGAAGGAACAGAACGATTCATATACATGTTATATGGATATACACCAGCTTGAAAGAAAGCAGTTGTATTACCAGTTAGCGTCTCATATTCAGTATTACAAGTTCCTCCACCTCTAACAGAAACATATAAGTTTCCACGAATTGTATTTTCTAATGAATCATAGAATGGTGTCATATTTTCAGCGTATGTTGTTCCACCAATATCTAAGTTAGAGAAGGATTCATTCATGACTTGAATAATGACGGTTGGTTTTGTACCTTCCGTATCAACATCTTCTTGTGCTTTTGCGGTATATTCTTCTTTTAATTCATTTAATTTATCTTCACTATATCCATCTGGTTTTGTAGGTTGGGTTTCTAAGAATTGTCTTACTAATCCAGTAAATGATAATGTTGTTCCCTCATTTTGGAATGTAGATAATAAACGAATATCCCATAAATAATAAGAGCCAATACTATTGAAGAATAAGGCAACAACTAGAACGATAATAGGATAAGCAACATACCACTTATTGATCTTTGTTTTATCTCTTGGAACAAAATGCATAACAATATATAGAATCGCACAAACAACCAATGAACAAATCATGATGTAATTCAAATGAATGTCATAGTTACTTGCAACATCCATCGCAGTACCTAATGCGGTAAAGTCCCATGGAGCGATAGGACGATTTCTAAATAAGACAACGAAAGTGGATATGATTGCGTAGGCAATGAATGACACATTTGCGATATTCAATCCCATTGGTCTGCGTCTAAAAATTAAATGGAATAACTTATAAATGATAATCATAATACCAACATTTAAAAGTCTTAGACCAGTATTGATGTAATAGAAATTCCCTAGAATATTTTCCATCATGAAGAATATCCAACATGGACTCGCCAATAACATGATTTCATTTAAAGGAATGACATCAGAAATATTGATGTGTTTATCAATCAACACCGCAATAATCCAAGCAACCAATAATATAAACGCATATACTTCCACAATGATGATTTTTGGTAGATATTCATCTGTTTGATATTGGATCCATCCTTCTACATTCTGTAAAGACAAATGTATTTTATTATCTTCTAGCGAGATATCTAATCCTTGTGATCCTGCGATTTCAGAAGTGAAGTTTTCTGCAGTATATTCTCTTAATTTCATTGGCCCAAAAGATATCGTAATCTTATTGATGACCATACTTTTAACACCTTGTAATTGCATTTGTAAGGAATTTGTTACAATTGGTACATTTGTAATCGTGATGTCAGAATAATATGGTGCTACATCATACCACGTCTTATGACCGTTATAATTGTATGTCTCAAAGATTTCTTCACCACGATCTGTGTTGTAGTTGGCTAATACGACAGTTCCTTCTGTTACGGAATCTAAATCAACTTTATATTCCAAGTGTGGTGTATAGAATACTAGAAATAAACCTGATACAAATAAAAACCACACGATTCTTTTTATAGAAAAAATTTGTTTTAACTTATTTAACATATTTCACAAAAATTTCACTTTCTTTATAACTGCCATATTTTATCATCTTTTCTACATGAAATGTGTGAACAATTATGTGAAAGTTATATTTCTTCACAAAAAAAACAACCTTTCGGTTGTTTAATTGAATGTAACAAATTCATCTTGTGGTTTTGTATAGTTAGAAATACGATCAGCGTAAAGTACATCAGTCTTTCCACCATTTTCCATTGGGATTGTCTTTAATTGACCTTTAACTTCATACCAATTTCCTTTTGTCATTTCTTCAATCTTTACACCTGTTACAGTAATACCACATTCAGAAGTATCTGCAGCACAACATACCATAGCTTGTCTAGCTAGAATAAATGTTTGTTTATAACCTGGGATACCTTGTGCGTAATAACCTCTTAAGATGACTTCTTTTCCATCATATTTTTCAGGGTTTTCTACAGCGTCCATATACCATAGACCATAGTCATCATCTTTGATATCAATAATTGGTGCGTTAATATCAAATGGAAGTCCACCATCTTTTAATGTGACAGCTTCACCATAATTTCCTTCATAGAAGATTTGTGCTCTACGATTAATAGCTTTAATATTACCTCTTAACATGCTTCCAGAAGTATCTTCTGTACAACGGTTACAAATAACCGTATCAGAATAACGTAATTGTTCATACATCATTTGTCTTAAAGGACCCATAAAAGTTGAAAATGTAGAAGCATCTACTGTTGTTAGGATTTGTACCAAAGGCCAAAAATCAGGCATATCTGAAATGATAGAATCAGGTATCGATAGTGTTCCATTCCATTCAATGAAGACTTGTGAAGGGTGATAAATCGTATCTAATTCATGCATCTTTTCTGGTGTGAATGTAGAAATATCATCAATATATTCAATACAAGTATGATGTTCTTGTAAGAATGCATCACTATATTCTTCTTCACCTTGTTCAAAACATACAAGCAATGTTCTAGATACATCTTCCATGAAACTAGGATCATTTAATGTATCTTTGATTAAAGTTGTTTTACCTGAATCCAAAAAACCTGTAAATAAGTAAACTGGAGTTGCCATATTACTTCACCTTAAATAATGTCTTGATTGTTTCAACATCTACATGTTCACCAATCACTGTAATTAAACCTGTATATGCAGCTTTACCACTACGAATATCAACATCTCCAGGAACATAGTCAAAGAATAACCAAGATCCATCATGTGTAGGAACGATTCCTTTTGCACGTACAATATTTTCGCCTAATTGACTTAGAGCTGTACGAATTTCTTCTTCTGTGTATTTGTTAACTGTTTCAATGCCGATAGAATCAAATACATCATCTGCATCCAATCCATGATGGTGGTGATGATGGTGATGATGTTCTTCTTCACCTCCACCAATATGTACTTTATTACCTTCACTTAAACCTTCATTCGCATTTGCGATTTCTTCAGAATGATCATGGTGATGGCAACAACATTCATGATCTTCATCATGATGGTGTTCGTGATCATGGTGACAACATTCATGTTCCTCATCGTGATGATGTTCATGATCGTGGCAACAACATTCATCATGGTCATGGTGATGGCAACATTCTTCATCGTCATGATGGTGATGATGTTCGTGTTCATCTTCATCAAAGTCTAATTCTTCAAGACCTTCTGGGAATCCATTAGAAGAACCAGTCATTGCTTCATAAATACTTAAACCATTTAAGTCATCCCATGGAGTTGTAATGATTCTAACTTCAGGATTTAATTCATGAATGATAGAAACATCTTCAGTTAATTTATCATCTTCAACCATTTGTGTACGACTTAGAATAACACAACTAGCTGTTTGAATCTGATCATCAAAGAATTCTTTGAAGTTTTTGTGATAAATCTTGCATCTTTTCGCATCAACAACAGTACTATAACTATTGAGTTCTAATCCTTCTACGGATTTAACAATAGAAAGAATATCAGATAACTTACCAACGCCACTTGGTTCAATAATAATGTGATCTGGATGATAAGTTTGTTCTACCTTTTCTAAAGCATCATGGAAGTCACCTTGTAGTGTACAACATACACATCCACCATTGATTTCATTAATTGTAATGCCAGCTTCTTTTAAGAAACCACCATCAATACCAATTTCACCAAATTCATTTTCTACTAGAACAACTTTCTTTCCAGCGAAAACATCTTTAATTAACTTTTGAATCAGAGTTGTTTTACCAGCTCCTAAAAAACCACTAATTACATCAACTTTACTCATTTTTTTACCTCACTTTCGTGTGCATTTATTATTATAACAAAATCGTCAATAATAACTTGTTTTTTGCATCTTATAATTTTAATATGTTGAGATATTTGGTAAAATAAACGGGATTTTAAGGAGGCAACATGAAAAGAAATAAGTTGATTCAAACAAGTTTATCATTGTTTCTAGCTGGAAGTTTATTGGGGTGTGCAAGTAAACAAGTTTCTTCTGTTGAAGAACAGACTTCACAAGTCGAAGAGGAAGCACTCACCGCAACGATTAAAGTATGGGCCTCCAAAGAAGATTTAAAAGAGGATGGATGGTTAGAAAAAGAATTTAAAGCATTTGAAAAAGCACATCCAAAATGGGAAATCACATTTGAAATAGAAGAAGTATCTGAAAATGAAGTTGTGAATAAAATGAATGAAGATACAGAAAATGTTGCGGATGTCTATTTTTATACAAATGATCAAATCCCTACGTTAGTAAATTCAAAAATGCTTGCGGAAATAGGTGGAGAAACCTTACAAGAAATGAATAAAAATAATGTTCAGACGATTGTGGATTCTATTACTTATAATGAGGCAACTTATGGAATCCCTAGTAGTGAAGATACTTGGTTTATGTATTATGACAAACGTGTTTTTTCAAGTGATGATGTAAGTAATCTTGAAAAGATGTTAAAGAAGGGAAAGGTTGGTTTTCCTGTAACGAGTGCTAAATATTTATCTGCCTTCTACAGTGCGAATGGCTGTAATTGGACAAATGGCAATATGGATTTCAATTCTGATAAAGCAATTGCGGTAACAAATTATTTAGTTGATTTGGTGAAAAACAATAATTTTGTGAATTATTATGCTGAAGATGCTTACGCTAGTATGCTTGCGGAAGGAAAAATCAATGCGTTATTTTCAGATTCTAAGGATTATGACACAATTGTTTCTGCTTTGGGTGAAGAAAATGTAGGTGTCATTGCGGCTCCAACATATACATTGAATGGACAAACTTTACAATTAAAGGCAACAACGACAATTAAAGTGATTGGAATTAATCCGAACTCTAAAAGCATTAAGGCAGCAGTCGCTTTGGCAAACTTTTTGGGAAGTGAAGAATCACAATTGGTTCATTTTGAAACAAATCATGTTTTACCAGTTGATAGTAGTCCTACATTAGAAGAAGATTCTTTATTCTTTAATCAATTAGATAATATTAATCACGCAAGAATGATTGTACAACCAACAGATTCTAATATGGCTTCTGTTTGGACATCATTTGAACAAAAGGGAAAAGATTTGATGAGCGGTTCAGTAACAAAGACAAATACAAGTACAGATGCACCGCAGTGAGGGATTTATGAAAGCAGCATTTTTTGATATTGATGGAACATTAAAACCATTTAATGAGAAAGAATTAAGAGAAACAATGATTGATTTATTACATCGATTACAAAATAAAGGTATCAAAGTTTATTTATGTAGTGGGCGTCCACCAGTACAATTACCTTTATTAGGAGATCGATTAAATACATTTCCGTGGGATGGTTATATTTTATTAAATGGACAATATGTCATGGATGAAAATAGAAAATGTTATTATAAAAATCCAATTTCAAAAGAAGCTTTAAAACAATTAGTTCCTTGGCTAAAAGAAAACGCAAATTATCCATGCCCGTTCTTTGAAGAAGATGATTCTTACGATATTTCATTCAATGAAGAACATTACAATTATTTAAAAAGTATTGGTCAAGAAGCTAGAATGCCAAAAATAGATGATCCTGAAAGAGCTTATACACATGATACGTATCAAATTTGTCCATATATCAAACCAGAAGAAGATGCAGAATGGGTAAAACACGCACCTGGTATGAAATCTGCAAGATGGACAGATGCATTTGCGGATATGATTCCTGAAAATGGTGGGAAACCAGAAGGAATTAAAGTTGTATTAGATAGAATTGGTGTGGATGTAAAAGATTGTATTGCCTTTGGAGATGGTGGAAATGATATTACGATGTTAGAGTATGCTGGAATTGGCGTGGCAATGGGAAATGCAAGCGATGAAGTAAAAAAACATGCAGACTATATTACTGATGATTGTGATAAGGATGGCATTCTGAAAGCATTTCAACATTTTGGTATCTTGTAATATTCAGATTTTGTTCACTTAAAAAAATGTAATTTATAGTATCCTAAATACGTATTGGGAGAATGACATGTTTGATTTTTTGAAAAAGTTAAAAAAAGAGAAAAAAGAAGAACCAAAAAAAACAATTGAAACAAAACAAGATATTAAGAATGGTATTGCTAGAGGCATGTATTGCCAAGCTTGTGGATACATGGAAGTAAATGAAGAAAGTAATGCCTTACCAATTGAAGGGTTTGCGATATGCCCAAATTGTGGCGATGTTTTAAAAATCGGATGGTTTTTAAAAACAGGTGATGGTTATCGTTTGGCTGAAAATGCTGCACCTGTTGCCTTAGCGAAAAAGAAGAATTCTGGTGGTCATTATCGTGTTAGAAAACCTGGCCCAAATAGAAGTAGAAAGAAAGGAAATCAAAATCATTAAGATTTCTTTTTTTTACATTTCAATTGAAATGTAGATTGGAAATGTTATTTTAATGGAGTAATTTATAAAACATGAACAAAATAAGAAATAAATTACAAAAGTTTTTTTATAACAAATATGGTGCAGATCAGTTTGGAATGATGTTGGTAATTATTGCGCTTGTATTTAGTTTATTATCTACGATGACTAGATTTGGATTGTTTTCATTAGTTTCAATCGTACTAATGATTTATGAAATGTATCGTATGTTTTCGACAAACTATGTAAAAAGAAGAATTGAAAATGATCATTATCAACAATTTGTCGTTGTTATAAAAAGAAGTTGGAAAGTGATTGTGATGAACATTAAGGATCGTAGTTATCATTATTATTTATGTCCAAATTGTCATCAAATGGTGCGTGTTCCTCGTGGAAGAGGAAAGATTGTAATTACGTGTCCAAACTGTAAAAAAGAATTCGAAAAGAAAAGTTAATGTTTATGCATTTTCTTTTTTTAATGTTTCTTTTAAAATGTTTAGGAAAAGAGGGAATGAATGAAGAAATTAATTTCTTTTGTGATATCGTGTATTTTAGGAATCTTATTTGTTTTTTTGTCTTTGATGTTAGTAGAAATGTGCTATACATCAATTAAGACAGAAAGCTTTTATATTTCGGTTTGTTTGATTGTTTTATGTATGTTGTTTGCTTTGGGAATTATTTGTTTTTTGAATATATATTTTGATCGTTCTGAAGGATACGCAAGTGAAAAACAATGGATTGGTAGATGGGGGAAGAATACACTATTAGCTGCTTTAGTGCTTTCATTTTTATATGCTTGTTTGACTTATGTGTTAGAAAAGAACAATGATCCTTTACAAATGGAAAAAAACAATTCTATGATTTTGATTCTAATAGGTCTTGTTGCGTGTGGAACAATCTATTACATTCAAAACTATAGAAAATTACTTACAAGAAAAACAAGAATCGATGCATTGATTCATAAAAGTGAAAAATATAAAAAAAGAAGATATACATTTATTGTAGAAGAAGTGAAAGAAACAGAAAAACATGTTGTATTGAAAGGATATGTGTTAGGAACGATTCATAATTATGATGAAGTGTTTGTTTATTCTTTTTCAAATGGAACTTATTTAACGCGCGTTATACAGGTTCAAGAAAATGGGACAAGTGTTCGTAAGGCCAAAGATAAAGATATTGAAATTACAATCAAAAAGACAGACCAAACAAAAGAAATTCAGGTTGGAACGGTTTTATCTGACATCATAGAAAATGTTTCTGGGAATCAAGAAAATAATGTTGAAAATCCAATCATACGAGGAATGGTCAGCGGATACAATGCATTAAGAGATGATAAAAAATACATGACAATGTTATTGTGGGTGATTGCTAATTCGAAGTTTTTAGTAGCTGGTAAAAGTGTTTCGGGTCATGCTGGTGATATCATGGATCCTTTAAACGAAAACGCACAAGTATCTTTTATGTCTGTATCTACAACTGCAGATGAAACTTTGTTTATCCTTCCTGCTTTTACAGATTGGGATGCATTGAAATGTTGGTCAATGATGATGCAAGAGAAAGATGCCGTTACTTTATTGATGGATTATCAAGAAGTAGAAGGAATCATGGAAAAAGGATTTGGTGGTATTGTTATTAATCCTTTTGGTCCGCATCCTTTCTTCATGCCAAAAGAATTAGGAGCATCTATCGTTGAAATGGTTTCTAAAAAGAAAGAGGAAAATTAAAGATATTCTAATAGATTTGTAAGATCACCTTCATCAAGTGTGATCTTTTTCATTGCTTGGGTGTAATAGTAATATTTATCATCACATAATAGTAAACGATATTGTTCGTATAACTTTGACATAGTTAATTCATCTTCGTATATCGCTAGTCCAAATTTATTTCTTTCTGCAGATAATGCATTGGAGTGACGAATATAATCATGATTTGTAACGATAAGTTGTTGGATGCCTCGTGCTAAACATTGGTTTGTGAAATAATCATTTCCATCATGAATACAAGCAATAGAACCAGGAAGAAGCTCTGCTTTTGTACTTTGTAAGAAGTGAATATTTTCTATTGTTTCTGGTTTGCATTTAGGAAAATATGCATATACAGAATAAGGAGCCCCCACAAAAGCATCCATAATCATTTTTCTAAGATGATTTGGTTTTTTATGAATTTCTTGAAAGAAAATACATACACGATTTGTACGAATCGTATTTGGTGGATAAATAGAATTTACACCAATTCTAGTAATATCATCTTTTGGATGAAATGGTTGTACATCAATTGGTCCAAATCCTATCCTTTTATCACATTTAGCGTAAAGACTTTTGATATTAAATTCTTGTTCTAAATTATGATTGTGTAATAATTGGTTGATTCCAATCATACAAGAAGAGTCAAAATATGTATTTTTATACATATCAGAATGTACAATTGTCCAACATGGAATCTTTCGTTTTCTCGCTAAAACTATAGCCGCAATACGATCCATTGTAATAATTAAATCTGGATGAAATTTAGATATGCATTTAGAAATACAAGAATAATCTTCATCTAAATATTTATATTTAGATGCACCATTTGCGTATAACCATTCTTCATAATTTCTTTTTGAAGTTTTTGAAAAAGAAATGCTTTTTTTACAGATAGGAGAAGGATACAAAGAAATATGATGGAAATGATTCTCTTTATCTGCACTAATAGCTACTGTATGACCATGCATTGTAAAAAGAGTAGCGAGGTTATTCGCTAGATAATACGCTGTTGAACTTTGTGGATATAAAATCAGTGGTGTTATTAGAATTCTCATGCGTTCATTCTATCATGAATAGATGTATACTTGTAACATGACAAAAGTAAGATTAGAAGATACAACATTGTGTTTGGAACAGAATCAAGCGTTATTTTCCATTGATACGAATGAATGGGCAGTCATCGTAGGAGAAGAAAAGTATTTATGGAATTACGCAAGAAAGATTCAAGTCCAACAAAATGAACAAGAAATAGAAATAACATATGAAGGAATTCATGATGGATTAAGTTTAAGAGTTCGTCTTGTTTGTGAAGATGATATTGTTCGTTTTTGTTTAGAACCAATAGAAGATGAAATGATTTTTGATGAATTAATCTTTCCAGGAACAATTCAAACGGAAGCTGGTAAATTGGTTCTTCCTTTACAACAAGGTTGTTTATTGGATGCTGAAGAAAATATTGCGTATACACCTGGATTTGGTGGATGTTTTGGATGTAGTGATGCCTATGTGAATGCATTGGGATTTTATAGTAGGCAGAAATCGTATCTATGGTATGTAAAAGATTATTATGATAGTGGATATCAGATTGTAAATGGGAATGTATCTAGAATTTGTATGCGTACATTTAGTTCTATGGCCCATATTTCTTATACAAGAGAACTAGATTTATATTTGTATGATTATTTATTTGATTACAACGCAATGGCGCATTGTGTAAGAGAAATCTATGAAAAGAATGGACTTTTAACATTAAAAGAAAAAGTAAAACGAAAACCTGTACTAGAACATTTAATTGGTAGTTGTGTATATCATACAGGTATTCATTCTAAGATATCAAAAGATAGTCGTTATTATCATACAGAAGGAAAGAATGAGGCAATCGTTCCTATTTCTAGTATTCAAAAACAGTTAAAAGAATTTCATGACTGTGGTATTTCAAATATCCATTTACATTTAGATGGATGTGGTATTGCATATGACAATCAACATCCTAGATTCTATCCGATTGATGAAAGAACAGGTGGGTATCCTGCGTTAAGAGAATTGATAGAAACAATGCATGAAGAAGGTGATGTATTAACGATTCATGATAATTATCATGATATTTATTTTGATTCTCCTGATTTTAAAGAATCTTATCAAATCTATGATCGAAATCAAAAACCATATTTCATGAGTGTATGGGCAGGAGGAAAACAATCTTATTTGACTGCGCAATTAGCACCATTCTTTTTGAAAAGAAATCAAAACTATTTAGAAGAACAAGGTGTTCATAGTGATGGTGTTTATTGTGATGTATTTACTTGTAATCCGTTTGATGAGAACTTTTCTTTGGAATATTGGATGAATCGTAAAGATTGCGCGAAGTATAGAAATGATACATTTGATGTATTAAATCAAAAGAAGATGATTGTAAGTAGTGAAGAAGTAAATGGATTCGCTATCAATCATATTGATACATGTCACTATGCACCATATCCTTTCATGATGAAACAAGATGGGAAGCAAATTGGTTTGCCAATTCCATTCTTTAATCTTTGTTTTCATGATTGTTTAGTGATTCCTTGGATGAGTAATATTGTCAATGGAATCAACTATGGATTATATGGATTGTTGAATGGTGGTATTGCGTATTTAAAAAGAGATGGCGCTTACGTTAATACGGATGGTAGTTTTTCTCAAGATGAAGTGGATGAAGATAGAATCAAACTTGTAAAGGTTATTTCTGAATTTCATCAGAAAGTTGCTTTCGCTAAAATGAATGAACATCAATTCATACAAGATGATCCAATGATTCAAAAGTGTACATATGATAATGGAATGTTTGTAACAATCAACTTACATGATAATACATATAGTTTTGGTTGCGTATCGAACGACTCTAATTTATGATATTCAGTAAGAGTTGGAGGAAACTATAAATGTTAACTATTTTAAATCATCCGTTAATTAAGCATAAACTAACACATATGCGTAAAAAGACAGCAAGTACAAAAGATTTCAGACAAAACTTAGATGAAATCGCAGAATTGATGGCATATGAAGTATGTAGAGATTTACCATTAAAGGAAGTTTCTATTGAAACACCGGTAGCTTCTACGATTGGATATGAATTGAGTAAAGAAGTCATTATTGTTCCAATCCTACGTGCAGGTATTGGACTATTAGATGGTATTCGTGAGTTGGTGCCAACAGCGAAAGTTGGTTTTATTGGAATGTATCGTGATGAAGAAACATTACAACCACATGAATATTTCGCTAAGTTCCCTAGTGGAATGGAAGATGCAGTTGTTATGATCGTAGATCCTATGTTAGCGACTGGTGGTAGTGCAATCGACGCAATTGATGCAGTGAAAAAAAGAGGTGCTAAGAATATCAAACTTGTAAATCTTGTTGGTGCACCTGAAGGAGTTGCTGCAGTACAAAACGCACATCCTGATGTAGATATTTATTTAGCTGCATTAGATGAAAAGCTCAATGAAAATGGCTATATCGTTCCAGGTCTAGGAGATGCTGGAGATAGAATCTTTGGTACAAAATAATGCATGATATCATAAGCTATTTGATTCAAGCTTGTGTATATATTTTGAGTTTTATTGTTGTTTTTCAAGCAATGAAATGTATCAATTATGAAAAGCTATTAAAGAAAGGCTATGTCGCGCAAGCACAGATATTATATTTCTTGATTGTTGCTTCAATTGCCTATCTTGTTGGATCATTTGTGATGGTATTTGTTAGATAGTGAGAATATTTCTCACTATTTTTTTTGGATTCTTTCAAAAAACTGTGAATAGTATATTGAGGAGAGAAGATATGGAAGAAACAGTTTTAAAAAATTATATGCAACTAAAAGCAGAATTGTATGAAGGAATCATTCCTAAAAGTTTAGAAAGTGCAATGTTATCTGAAGCAAATTGGATTGGTAGAGGGAATTGTATGTGTGGAGAAGATGTTGGAATACATGTTCGAGTAGGGGATATTGTTTATATGGATTATGGACAAGCATACTTGAATGAAATGGGGTATCAACATTTTGGATTGGTCATGACGATTTGTGAAAAGAAAGCATTGGTTATTCCAATGACTAGTAACGCAAAGACATATGCCAATGCCTACGATCCTAAAAATAATCCATATGGAAAAAAGAATTTATTTGGGTTACCTGGAATCATAGATGGTTTATGTAAACAAAGTGTATTGTTTTTGAATGATATGAAGTTTGTGAATACCGCAAGAATTATAGAAGTAAAAGCACATATTGATGTAAAAAGTACAATTTTTAGAGATGTACAATTAGGTGTAATGCGTATTTTGTTTGGAACTAAATAGGTGATATGATGTAGGCATGCGTAAGTTAGAAGGAAAATGGTTGGTCGCAATTAGTGCGGGAAGTGATTCTATGGCATTACTTTCTATGTGTAAAGAATTAGATATGGATGTTATGGCTGCACATGTGAATTATCATTATCGTAAAGAAGCAGATGAAGAACAGAAGTATGTGGAAGAATTATGTCAAAAAATAAATGTTCCATTGCTTGTGAAAGATATTCCTTTTACATATGAAGGAAATTTTGAAGCTGCCGCAAGAAATTGGAGATATGATTTTTTTTGTGAATGTGTAGAAAAATATCATTTGAAGGGTGTTTTAGTAGCACATCATGAAGATGATTTATTAGAGACTTATTTCATGCAGGAAGAAAAAGGAAGTGTTCCATCATATTATGGCTTAAAAGAAGATATTTTATATAAAAATATGTTCGTACATCGTCCTTTATTACATACAACCAAAGAAGACTTAATTACTTATTGTCATCAAAAGAATATTCGTTACTATGTAGATCAAACGAATATGGATGAATCATATACACGAAATCGTATTCGTCATCAAGTTGTAGAAAAGATGAATCGTTTTGAAAGAGATATGGTGTTAAAAGAAATAGAGAAAAAGAATGCCATTGCTCAAGAAAGAAAGTGTAGAGTGAATACTTATATTCGAGATGGAAAGATTTCTATTTCTTTATATCGTTCATTACAAGAAGATGATCGTTTTCAATTATTAAGAAGTTTATTAGAAGAAGATAACCCAAGAATTTCTTTAGCGTATTTAAAAGAAATTGATTCAATGATTTTGAATAAGAAAGATTTTATGATTCCTTGTAAACAAAGAAATTTAGTAAGTGACGGAACACATATGTTTTTACATTCTAAAAGTCATTCTTATTGTGATAGGTATTCTTCTATTTCAGAATTGAAGAATCAGGTAAAAGAGTATTATGGAATTCAAGAAGGTACATGTGGCATATTCGCAATTACATTTACAGAAGATGATTTTCCGATTTGTATTCGTAATGTAAAAGATGGTGATGAAATAGAAATGCGATTTGGAAAGAAAAATGTACATCGCTTTTTTATAGATCGTCATATTCCTTTGTATCGTAGAGAAACTTGGCCAGTGATTGAAAATCGACATGGAAATGTTATTTTTGTGAGTGGACTAGGCTGTGATAAGCATCATTACACTGTTAACCCAACTTGCAATGTGATAGAATATACGCTATTGAAGGAGAATTGACCAATGTGGGAAAAGAGCGATATTAAAGAAGTATTGATTACACAAGAACAAATTCAAACAAGAGCGAAAGAACTTGGTGAACAAATAACAGAAGATTATGAAGGGAAACAACCATTATTAGTTGCCTTATTAAGAGGATCTGTTCCTTTTATGGCTGATTTAATGAAGGCTGTTGATTTAGATATTCAATTTGACACAATGGATGTAAGTTCTTATGAAGGTACAGAATCTGTTGGTGAAATTCGTATTTTAAAAGATTTAGATACGGCAATTAAAGGAATGGATATCATTCTTGTGGAAGATATTGTTGATACTGGTAAAACACTTTATACAGTAAAAGAAACTCTTTTGCATAGAGGTGCTAAATCTGTTAAGATTTGTACATTATTAAATAAATCAGCTAGAAGAACATTGGATATCAAAGCAGATTATATTGGTTTTGAAGTTCCGGATGCATTTGTAGTTGGCTATGGTATGGATTTTAATCAAAAATATAGATGTTTGCCATACATAGGTGTTCTAAAAGAAGAATGTTATAAATAGTAGAGGATATTTGAATGCAAAAAAACAATAAAAAGTTTCTAGGATGGCTTCCGTATTTGATTGTTATGGTGGCAATGATTTCTTTATTTGGAATGAATAGTTTATCTTCCAATAAATCAGTCACATACAAAGCATTACAGAACATTGTAGAAAATAAAGATGTAACAGATGTATCAATAACTGTTGGTACAAATACAACGGAAGTACGTGGAATTTATGTACAAGATAATCGACAAGTTTCTTTTACAGGAACGATTCCTTCTACTTCTGATCAAATTGAGGATCTATTAGATGAACTTGATGAAGCGAATGTTACGATTGTAGATGCGGATGCATCTAATGTATTTGTAAATACATTGATTAATTTAGTGCCATTTGTATTCATGGTTGGGTTAGCTGTATGGATGATCAATAAAATGGGTGGTTCCCAAAGTGCAAATGGAAAAGCATTTGAATTTTCTAAGTCTCGTGCAAGACTAGAAGGAAAAGTAAAAGTACGCTTTGAAGATGTTGCGGGATGTGAAGAAGAAAAACAAGAAATGGCAGAAATTATTGATTATCTTCGATATCCAAAGAAGTTTGAAAAGATGGGTGCTAGAATTCCAAAGGGAATTTTACTAGCTGGACATCCTGGTACTGGTAAAACATTACTCGCAAAAGCAGTTGCAGGTGAGGCAAATGTTCCATTCTATTCAATTTCAGGTTCTGACTTCGTAGAAATGTTTGTCGGTGTAGGTGCTAGTAGAGTTCGTGACATGTTCAAGAAGGCCAAACAAACAGCACCTTGTATGATTTTTATCGATGAAATTGATGCAGTTGGTCGCCAAAGAGGTGCAGGTTTTGGTGGAGGTCATGATGAACGTGAACAAACATTGAACCAATTACTTGTTGAAATGGATGGTATGGCAGAAAATACAGGTGTTGTTGTGATTGCCGCAACAAATAGACCAGATGTATTGGATCCAGCGTTATTACGTGCAGGAAGATTTGATAGACAAATCACAGTATCATTACCAGATCGTAAGGGTAGAGAAGCAATTCTTAAAGTACATGCGAGAAATAAACATTTCGCAAGTGATATTGACTTAGGTGCATTGGCAAAGAGAACGCCAGGTTTTTCAGGTGCAGATCTAGAAAATGTATTGAATGAATCCGCAATCATGGCTGTGCGTCATAACGAAACAGAAATCACAATGTCTGATATTGATGAAGCAATTGATAGAGTTATGATGGGACCAGCTAAAGTCAGCAAGACTTATGACGATAAGACAAAGAAACTTGTTGCGTATCATGAATCAGGTCACGCAATCGTTGGCTTATTTATGGAAAATGCACAAGTTGTACAAAAAGTTACGATCATTCCTAGAGGTCAAGCTGGTGGTTATAACTTGATGACACCTAAAGAAGAAAAAATGATGAATACAAAGAATGACTTATTAGCTACGATTACATCTTATATGGGTGGTAGAGTTGCGGAAGAATTATTCTTTGATGATGTAACGACTGGTGCTTCTAATGATATTGAACGTGCTACAAATATCGCAAAAGATATGGTTACATTGTATGGTATGAGTGATCTTGGACCTATCAAATATAATTCTGGTAGTGAGAATGTATTCTTAGGTAGAGATTATAACCAACCTAATAATGTATCTGGACAAGTAGCTTTTGAAATCGATCAAGAAGTACGTAAGATTGTTAATGGCTGTCATGATGAAGCGAAGAAGTTAATTCAAGCACATGAAACAGAATTAACAAATATTGCGAATGCGTTAATGGAATATGAAACATTAACAGCTGAACAAATTCAAAGAGTTGTGAAGGGTGAAGATATTTCTAGTGATTTTACTGAAACAAAGTCTGAACAACAACCAGTTGAAGTAGAAGAAAAAAGTGAATAAGAGAAGTTCTAAATGAGCTTCTCTATTTTTAAAGATTATGAAAGAGAAATGGATTACGATTATCGTTGGATTGATGAGTGGAATATTACTGTCATTATTGGTTTTATATATGATGCAAGTATCTGTATATGCTTTATTTTCAGTATCCTTTTGGATTTCACTTGTAATTGTATGTGCTATTCCACATTGTTTTTATGTCATAAAAAATGAAAAATTTTATCCAGCATTATGTTCGAATATAATGATTTTATTATCATATGGAATCACATTGTTGTATGGCATCGTTATATCAAATGCATCACAATATAAAAACATCTTTATGAATATATTTTTGATTTCAACAATATTCCATATCTCATCACTGTTATCTAACCTGATACGTGTTATAATAAATCGCCAAAAACAAAAAAGTGAAATGTAATGTTAAGCAAATGGGGAAAATTGGTAGATGAAAAAGAACCTTGGAACGAGTATCCACGCATGCAGATGCAAAGAAACTCATATCACAATCTAAATGGTGCTTGGGAATACCAAATTACAGAGAGAAAACAAAATCCTGAACCAGGACAATGGAAGAAAATCATTGTCCCTTTTGCTTTAGGTAGTGAACTTTCTCAAGCAACAGAACAATTAGGAAAAGGAAAAGCTCTTTGGTATCGAAAACAATTTTCTTATAAACCAAACGCAATGCATACATATATACATTTTGAAGCTGTGGATATGGAATGTATGGTCTTTATGAATGGATTAGAAGTTGGGAGTCATAAAGGTGGGTATACACCATTCTCATTTGATGTGAGTGAATATGTGAAATATCAAAATTCCTTAATGATTCGATGTATTGATGATTCCAACTATGGAAAATATGCATATGGCAAACAAAAGATAGAAAATGGTGGTATGTGGTATACGCCAACCGCAGGTGTTTGGGGCAGTGTTTGGATGGAAGATATCGCAGAACACGGAATTCATGATTTAAAGATTACACCAGATGTAGATCAATCTTGTGTTCATATTTCATTGGCTGGTAATTTTTCGCAAGCTTTGATTACAGTGGCAACAAAAGGACATGTTGTTTTTTCTGGTATTACAGATGATAAAACATATACGATTCCATTAAAACAACCACATTTATGGTCTGTTAATGATCCATTTTTATATGACTTATATGTACAAACTGAGGATGATGTCATTCGTTCTTATTTTGGAATGCGTAAATTTTCATTAGAAAATGATCGTAATGGTATCGTTCGATTTTGTTTAAACAATAAACCATTATTTCTTACAGGTCTATTAGATCAAGGTTATAACAGTGATGGTATGTATACATTTCCAAGTGAAGAAGCATTAGTATATGAACTTCAAAAAGTAAAAGATATGGGGTTTAATATGCTTCGAAAACACGCAAAGATTGAAACGAGACGTTGGTATTATGAATGTGATCGATTAGGAATCTTAGTAATGCAGGATATGCCAAGTGGTGGATTTGTTGATCAAGATAAACTCACAACAATGATATTACCAAATCTAGGTTTCACTAAAATTAAAGATACAAAAAATCACGCGTTTGTAAGAAGTGATGAAGAATCGCAACAAATCTATTATGAAGAATTAGATGAGATGTTAGATTCTCTTTATAACGCAACTTGTATTTTTTCTTGGGTTCCATTTAATGAAGGATGGGGTCAATTTTCTTCAAAAGAAGTAACAAAACATATCAAAGTGTATGATACGACAAGGCTCGTAGATAGTGCGTCTGGTTGGCATGATAATGGTGCTGGGGATTTCCAAAGTGTTCATAATTATTTCTTTCCTTATCACACAAAGAAAGATAAATATCATAGAGCTTGTATTTTGAGCGAATTTGGTGGTTATTCATATTTAGAAAAAGGACATCATTATGTTGATAAGATGTATGGATATAAGAAATATCAAGATAAATTACAATTGATGAATGGAATATTAAAATTATATGAAGATAAAATTATTCGTAATATTCCAAAGGGATTAACAGGTTGTATTTATACACAATTATCTGATGTTCAAGATGAATGTAATGGAATCTTTACGTTTGATAGAGAAGTCATAAAAGTAGATGAAAGAAAAATGAAAAAAATCAATGAAAGATGTATTAGGAGGATGAGTAAATGAAAGATGAAATTGTAATTGCGGATGCTTTAGATGGGCAAGTGAGAATTCATGCCGCATGTACAAAAGCATTAGTTGAAGAAGCTAGAATACATCATCATTGTATGCCTACTAGCGCAGCTGCTTTAGGAAGAACAATGACAGTTACGGCTATTATGGCTTCTGATTTAAAAAGTAAAAGAGAAAAGATTACAGCGGTATTAAATGGGCATGGTCCAGCAGGAACTGTATTAGCACAAGCTGATGGGGACGGAAATGTTCGTGGTTTTATTGGTGATCCAAACTTGTATCTTGTAAGAGAAGATGGACATTTAGCTGTTGGACAAGCAGTAGGAACAAATGGAAACCTAACAGTTACACGTGATATGGGATTGAAAGATACTTTTTCTGGTGTATCACAAATTCAATCTGGTGAAATTGGAGATGATTTTGCGTATTATTTTGCGATATCAGAACAAACACCTAGTGTTGTTGGTGTAGGAGTACTAGTTGATCCAAATGGTTCGATTCGTGCTGCTGGTGGTTTAATCTATCAATTATTACCAAACGCAAGTGAAGAAGCAATTGCTTATTGTGAGAAAGTTGCATCAGAACAAAAACCAGTTTCAGAATTAATGGATAGTGGATATTCATTAGAAGAAATCATTCACACATATTTTAAAGATGCGAATATATTAGAACATCGTGATGTTCGCTGGAATTGTGATTGTTCCAAAGAAAGATTTTCTGCAGGATTAATGACGTTAGCGGATGCTGATTTGCAGGAAATGATTGAAGATGGAAAAGGTGCAGAATGTGTGTGCCAATATTGTAATGAGAAGTATCAATTTACTACAGAAGAGTTAAAGGAAATAGTAGAACATAAACATGTGGAAAATAGGGAATGTAGAAATTGAGAATCCAATCGTTGCGGCACCATTAGCTGGAATATCAAAACCTGTTTATCGATCTTTGATGAGAGAATATGGTGCTGGTCTAACAGTCAGTGAAATGATTTCGGATAAAGCTTTACATTATGAGAATAAAAAAACATTTGATATGTGCCGAACAAGAGATGATGAACATCCAGTTTCTTTACAATTGTTTGGAAATGATCCTGAAACAATGGGTGAAGCAGCTAGATATTTAAGTGAACATACAGATTGTGAAATCATTGATATCAATATGGGATGCCCTGTTAATAAAGTCATTAAAGCACACGCTGGAAGTTATTTAATGGCACATCCAGATGAAGCATATGATGTTGTTCGTGCAGTTGTATCAAATACGGATCGACCAGTGACGGTAAAGATGCGGGCAGGATGGGATCATGATCATATCAATTGCGTAGAAATCGCACAACTCTGTGAAAAAGCAGGTGCTAGTGCAGTAGCAGTTCATGGAAGAACGCGTGCACAGATGTATACTGGTCAATCGAATCCTCTATATATTAAGATGGTAAAAGAAGCAGTACATATTCCAGTTATAGGAAATGGAGATATAAAAACACCACAAGATGCATTAGATATGTTATCTTATACAAAATGTGATGCGGTAATGATTGGTAGAGCCTTAATTGGAAAACCATATTTGATTAAAGAAATCAAAAATGCATTAGAAGGAAAAGAGAATCAAGAAGTATCTTATTTAGAACGTTTAGATCTCTGTAAAGAATATGTAAGAAGACTTTGTGAAGATGAAACAGAATATATTGGAATTCGTGAAGCACGAGGAATCGCTCCAATGTATTTAACAGGAATGCCACATGCTTCTTTCTATAAACAAGCAATTACGCAAATAGATTCATTGGATGCATTTAATAAAGTGATTGAAGAGTATAAATTAAAATTTACTAGATAAAGTGAAAAGATGCCAGAGGGGTCGGGCATCTTTTCGTTTAGGGGTTAGTTTTGGGAATGATGTTATCAGATATCTCTATCTGACAGTAATAATATACAATTTAATTATGGTAGAATCATGTTATATATGTGAACGTTTTCTGAACAAAATATTAAGTGAATTAGAAAAGACACCGAGGGGTTGGTGTCTTTTCGTTTAGGGTTAGTTTTTGGGAATGATGTTATCAGATATCTCTATCTGATGGTATTAATATAATATTTGATTGTGTTTGAAATGTGGCTTGAATGTGAAAGTTTTCTGAACAAAAAAAAGACATGTATTTCTACATGTCCAAATGCTATTCAGCAGGTGTGAATGGTGTAGCACCTGATTCAACATCAGAAGCACTCTTCAAATACATAGAAGCTTCTTCTAAATGTAGTGAATCAAATACAACTACATCATCACCATCTTCTGTCATGTATTCTACTTTCATAGCGTAGCCATCAGCATCTTCTTCGCTAACTTTAATGTCAACTGTAACAGTTTCGCCATCTTTTAAGTCACTATCAAGATAGTTTTCTCCGATGTCTTGACCATCTACATAGTAGAAGTGTAATTCAGTAACTGTCTTACCAGTGTTGTTAGTAACTTCGTATTTACCTTCTGTAACAACTTCATTTGTTGAAGTTTCTTCTTCTGTTGTAGAAGAAGCAGATGCAGAAGCACTCTTAGAACTTGAAGTTGAAGAAGAGCATGCTGCTAAGGCAAACGCTAAAGAACTAACACATAATACTTTTGTTAATTTCATGATTTTTAATTCCTTTCCGTGATAACTATTATATCACTTTAAAGCTAATATCATCTAACATTGTTTGACAATCTTGTGCGTTTGTATAGTTTGTAGAATGATATAATACATAAAAGGAAATGACATATGAGAAGAAAAGATAGAGAAATTACAAATCAAAAAGATATGATACAAATCATTGAAAATGCGCAGATTTTAAGACTTGCGTTATTTGATGATGATTATCCATATATTGTTCCAATGCATTATGGATATACATTAGATAATTCAAAGATTATATTTTATATGCATAGCGCAAAAGAGGGACATAAATTAGATTTGATTTCAAAAAATCCTAATGTTTGTCTAGAAATAGAAAATGATATGGAAATTGTCTCTGGTGGTGATGTCCCTTGTAAGTATGGTGCGACATTTTCTTCTATTATCGCTAAAGGAAAAGCTGAAATTGTAGAAGATACAGAAGAAAAGATTAAGGGATTGAAATTGTTGATGGTTCATCAAGTAAACAAGGATTTTGAAATCAATGAACAAATGGCAAACATGGTTTGTGCTATAAAGGTGACAGTGGAACAAATCACAGCTAAAGCGAGAAAATAACTATGAAAATTAATAGTTACTTATAAATTTACCAAATCAATGGTAGAAAAGATGTTCAATAATGCTGCAATCCAAATTCATAATCAAAATGTTGATAAATAGACAGAAAGAGCGAAATGCTCTTTTTTGTTAGGAAGATTGCGTATTTTCATGTGTTATAATCGATGTAGAAACACACATATTTTTTTATTGGGAGATGAACATGTTAGTAGAAGAAGTAAATGATAAAATCATTCAAGATATAGGTAATGCGTTAAGTGATGAAAATTCTTTTGCGTATAAAGATTTAGCTTCTTTTTATTTTGAAGAATATACAAAAGCGATGGCTCAATCAGGTTTGTTGTATACAATAAGCGAAAATTATGAAGGCTTTATTGTATTAAAGAAGCCTGGTCAAAACATTAGTATGAAATCCATGAAGTATTTGACGAATGGATTTGTAAAAACAATGTCCATTAAAGAACTTCTTCGCTATAAAAAAACAATGAAAGATGCAGGATACTCTTTGAAAGAAGAATATATGAATACAGGAAAACCATTTGTTTATGTTGGGATGGTTTGTGTTTGCGAAAAAGAGAAAGAAGATGAAATATTAAAACAACTTTTAAAACTGGCATTTGATGAGGGAAATCGTTTGAATGTACCGGTTATCGTAGATACAGATTCTGAAAAAAAGTGTGAAAAATATAAAAATCTAGGAATGCAGTTAGAACAAATTAGAGATTTAGGTGAATGGGGAAAGAATTATGATTTGATTAAATATTCAAATCAAGATAGAGGGGAATAAGATGAAGAAAAGTAAACTGTTGTGTTTATTGATGATGCCAATTTTATTGTTATGTGGTTGTTCTACAAATACAAAAGAATCATCAACAGAAATGACATATCATCTTTCACAAGATGAACTATTAGAAAAGTTATCAACTGCTAGACTGGCTGTGCAATTAGGTGGCTTAAATGAAATTAACGCTACAAATGATTTTCCAGATGCGGATAAATTATCTTATGCAGGAAATACAGATACACTTGCGGCATTAGATTCCAAGAAAGTCGATTACGCATTGGTTCCAGATACAATTGCGGTGCGATACATTGAAGCAAATGACTATGCTTATGAATATTGTGATACAGATGTATATACATATGATGTTTCATTTGCGTTAGAAAAAGGAAATGATTCTCTAAAGAGTCAAATGGATGAACAAATTCTAAAGTTGAGAGAAGATGGTACATTAGATCAACTCTATCAAAAGTGGGTTGTCGATAGAGATTACTCTACAGATGATATTCCTCGTATTACCGATAAAACTGCACCTGTGATTCGTGCGGCAGTTAGTAGTACAAACGAACCAATCACTTTTATTTCAAATGGGGAAAGTGTTGGATATTCTTGTGATGTTTTAGAAAGAGTTGCGTATGCCTTAGGGATGCGAGTTGAATATCAAGATATGGCTTTTGCGAGTATGATACCTTCTATCAAGAGTGGTAAATCAGATATTGCGGTAGCTGTAACACCAACAGAAGAAAGAAAAAAAGAAGCTGATTTTACAGAAGCATTTATGTATGAACATACAGTTGCCGTTTCTAGAAAAGCGAATGCAGGTTCTACATCAATCATTGAATCTTTAAAGAAGAACTTTACTGGAACTTTCATTACTGAAAATAGATGGAAATTGTTTGTGAGTGGTGTAGAAGTAACAGTGATTATTTCTGTATTTGCATATCTATTAGGTACA
>CAVFDO010000014.1:0-28424 GCA_963621095.1 bacterium | reverse complement strand
GGGTCTATTATTAATGATCCCTAATATTTATAAGTTGAAGGGTGAACTTTTACCTGGTGTTATCCATGTAGCTGCTCGTTCTTTAGCTACACACACATTATCAATTTTTGGTGATCATTCAGACGTTTATGCTTGCCGTCAGACAGGTATCGTTATGATGTGTTCCCATTCTGTTCAAGACTGTATGGATTTAGGTGGCGTTGCTCACTTGATCGCTATCGATGGAAGCGTTGCTGTTATGCACTTCTTTGATGGTTTCCGTACATCTCATGAATATGACAAAATTGAAGTTATGGACTATGACTTCTTAAAGAGCTTATTACCTACAGACAAGCTAGAAGCTTTCCGTGCTAAGGCTCTTAACCCACATACAAATCCTGTTGTACGTGGTACAAACCAAAACGATGATATCTTCTTCCAAGCTGAAGAAGCTCAAAACAAGCATTTCGATGCTGTACCAGATATTGCAGCTAAGTATATGAAGGCTGTATCTGAACATACAGGTCGTAACTATGCACCATTTGTATATGTTGGACATCCAGAAGCTGAAAGAGTAATCGTAGCTATGGGTTCTGTAACAGATACAATTACAGAAACAGTTAATACATTAGTAGCTAGAGGAGAAAAGGTTGGTTTAATCAAGGTTTACTTATACAGACCATTCTCTCAAAAGTATTTAGAAGATGTATTACCTGCAACAGTTAAGAAGATTGCAGTATTAGATCGTGCTAAAGAAGTTGGTACAAGAGAACCATTATTCTTAGATGTATGCTATGCATTAAGAAATCATAAGGATATTACATTCATTGGTGGACGTTATGGATTGTCTTCTAAGGATACAAACCCTAACCATATCAATGCTGTATATGAAGAATTGAAGAAGGATGCACCTAAGGAAGAATTCACAATTGGTATCGATGATGATGTAACAAATCTATCTCTTGATCCAGTTGATATCCATGTAGATGCTGACTATTCAACATGCTTATTCTATGGTTTAGGTGCTGATGGTACTGTAGGTGCTAACAAGTCTACTGTTAAGATCATTGGTAACAACACAGATCTTTATTCACAAGCATACTTTGCTTATGACTCAAAGAAGGCTGGTGGTGTAACAAGATCTCACTTAAGATTTGGTCCTACTCCAATTCATTCACCATACTATATCAATAAGGCTGACTTTATTTCTTCTTCACAAGAATCTTATGCATTCAAGTTTGATATGGTTCGTGATCTTAAGGATGGTGGTACATTCTTATTGAACACAACAATGTCTGCTGATGAAGTTGAAGATAAGCTACCTAATAGAATGTTAAAGGGCTTAGCTGACAAGCATGCAAAGTTCTATATCATCAATGCAAATGCAATTGCTCGTGAGACTCATATGGGTACTCATACAAATACAATTCTTCAATCTGCATTCTTCAAATTAAATGAACAAATCATGCCATATTCTAAGAGCTTACAGCTCATGGAAGATTCTGCTCGTACAACATATGCTCGTAAGGGTGAAGATGTTGTTAATAACAATATCGCAGCTATCAACAAGGGTGCTTCTGGTTTAGTAGAAGTTCCAGTTAAGGCTGAATGGAGCAACCTATCTTCTAAGGGTGCATTATACAAGGAAACTGGTGATGCATACTATGATGGATATGTTCAAAAGATTAATGCTCTTGAAGGAAACAACATGAAGGTTTCTGAATTCATGGATGAAGAACTTCTTGATGGCACAATGAAGGAAGATGTATCCTTTAGAGAAGTACGTAACATTGCTTCTTATGTTCCTGAATGGAATGCTGATAAATGTATTGAATGTGGTCAATGTGCATTCGCATGTCCACACGCTACAATCCGTCCATTCTTAATGACAGAAGAAGAATGTTCAGAAGCTAGTAAGATTGCTAGCGAAAATGGATTTGAATTAACATATAAAGATCCAACACCTCTTTATGGCAAGGCTAAAGAAGATGGATTAAAGTTCAGAATCCAACTTGCTACTGAAAACTGTGTAGGTTGTGGTGTATGTATTACAGCTTGTCCAGTAGGTGATGGAACTAAGGAAAATCCAAAGGCATTGGTTGCTAAACCTATTGCTACACAAACAAAACAAGAACCTGTAGCTGATTACTTATACAAGAAGACTCCAGAAAAGCCACAATATGGTAACGCAAATACAGTTGCTGGTGTTTCTCTTGAAAAGCCATACTTTGAAGTATCTGGATGCTGCCCAGGATGTGGTGAAGCTCCTTACTACAGATTAGTATCTCAATTATTTGGTAAAGATATGATCGTTGCTAACGCAACAGGTTGTTCAATGATCTACTGTTCTGCTACTCCATCTAACCCATTCACAACAGATGCTGAAGGTAATGGTGTTGCTTGGGCTAACTCCTTATTCGAAGATAACGCTGAATATGGATTTGGTATGGCAGTTTCTCAAGCTGCTAAGACAGGTAGAATCTTACGTATCATTGAAGAAAATATCGATAAGGTTGAACCAGCTTGCAAGGAAGCTTTCACAAAGTATCTTGATGCTAAGGAAGATAGAGATGCACAACGTGCTATTAAGGATGAATTAGTAGCTGCTGTTAAGGCTTCTAGCGTTGAAGAAGTTAAACCTCTTCTTGAAATGGAAAGAGACTTAGTTGGTAAGTCTGTATGGATCGTTGGTGGTGACGGATGGTCTTATGATATCGGGTACGGTGGATTAGATCACGTTATGGCTAACAACCTAAATGTAAATGTTCTTGTATTAGATACAGAAACATATTCTAACACTGGTGGTCAGGCTTCTAAGTCTACAAACTACTCTGCAATCGCTAAGTTCGCTGCAGGTGGTAAACCAACAGCTAAGAAGGATCTAGGACAGATCTTCATGGAATATGGAACAGCTTATGTTGCTTCTGTATGTATGGGTGCAAACCAAATGCAAACAATTAAGGCATTCAAGGAAGCTGAAAGCTACAATGGACCATCTATCGTTATCGCATACTGCCCATGTGCTGAACATGGTATCAAGGGTGGATTAATCAATGCACCTAAGAGACAAAAGGATGCTGTAGCTTGTGGTTATACATCACTCTATAGATTTGATCCAAGACTTGAAAAGCCATTACAACTTGATTCAACAAAGACTCCTGATTGGTCTAAGTTTGAAGACTTCTTGATGGCTGAAGCGCGTTACTTCAACTTACCAAGACTCAAGGGACAAGATGCTGCTCATGAAATGTTTGAAAAGACAAAGAAGGATGCTCAAACTCGTCTCAACAAGTTGATTACAAAGCTCAAGATGCAGGACGAACAATAATCTGAATTCTTAAGATTCATGAATGAAAAACGGATACTCGTATGGGTATCTGTTTTTTTGTTGCACAATGAACTATAATAATTCAGGTGAAATTCTATGAAAATATTATTATATTTTGAAGGTGAGAATGTGATATCAAAATCTGGTATAGGTCGTGCTTTTAAACATCAAAAACGGGCATTAGAATCTGCTGGAATTGAATATACAACAGATCCATGGTGTCCAGATTATGATATTTTACATATCAATACATATTACATGAACTCAGATGCGATTGTAAAAAATGCTAGAGAACGTGGAAAAAAAGTAATCTATCATGCCCATTCTACAGAAGAAGATTTTAGAAATAGTTTTACATTATCTAATACAATATCTCCGGCTGTAAAAAAATGGTTATTACATTTATATACACAAGCAGATGCTTTAATAACACCTACACCATATTCAAAAAAGATTTTAGAAGGTTATGGAATTCAACTTCCTATTTTTGATGTGAGTAATGGAATTGATTTAAATCGTTATCAAAAAGATATCGAGAAAATCAATGCATTTCGTAAATATTTTTCTTTAAAACCTGAAGATAAAGTTGTGATTGGTGTTGGATTATTATTTCAAAGAAAAGGATTACCTGATTTTGTAGAAGTTGCAAAGAGATTACCGGATTATAAATTTATTTGGTTTGGTGATACAAATCGTTTGATTATTCCAAAAGAAATGAGTGATCTTGTTGATCATAATAATGTTCCGAATTTAATTTTTCCAGGATACGTAAAAGGTGGAATCATTGAAGGGGCATATAGTGATGCGGATTGTTTCTTTTTCCCTAGTTATGAAGAAACAGAAGGTATCGTTGTTTTAGAAGCTTTGGCTGGTCAATGTCCTACAGTTGTAAGAGACATTGGTGCTTTTTCTCCTTGGCTTGAAGATGGAAAGAATTGTTATAAAGGAACAAATAATGATGATTTTGTTAGAATCATCCAAGGTGTTGTTGAAAAGACATTACCTGATTTAAGAGATGCTGGTTATCAAACAGCTTCAGAAAGATCGATTGAAGCAGTAGGACAACAATTAAAAAGTGTGTATGAATTTGTCATGAACAAGTAAAGTTGTTTGATAGATTTGTTGAAGGTATAATATAAGCATGTGGAAGAATATAAAGAAACTCTTCAGTAATACAATCTTTAATATATTTTTGATATTTGGTTTTGCGGCACTTGTTTTGTTTTTTACTTTAAAATCAGATGGAGAAAATGTCATTAAAACATTAAAATCAGTCAGTATTCCTGGATTGATTTTAGTTGTTTTATTAATGGTTTTTGAAAGATTCTTATTAGGGATTGGACTTGCGAAAGAATGCAAATTAACACATCCTAAATACAATTACTGGCAAGGTTTTATTAATTCTTATGTTGCGGGATTGTTTAATAATATTACACCAGGTGCTTCTGGCGGACAGGTAGCACAAGGATATATCTTTCGAAAACAAGGAATTCCAGTTAGTAATTCTGTAGGTGTATTATGGTTGGATTTTATTGTTTATCAAACAACGATGTGCTTATTAGTTTTATTTTTATTGATTGTTAAGTTTCCATATTTCTATTCAAATTATTCTCAATATTTTTTGATTGTAATTGCTGGTTTTTTAGTTGGTGCTGCTATTATTGTGTTTCTTTGGATGTTAGCGATATCACCTAAATTCTACAAATGGTTAACGACTTCAGGCATTGAAATTGGACATAAATTACATATCATCAAAGATAAACAAATGACTTTAGCGAAACTAAATACACAATTAGAACAGTTTTCGAAAGAAGTATTTGTTTTAAAAACACATAAAAAATTAATTGTATTTCTATCATTAGATGATTTAATTCGATTATTGATTTATTACAGTGTTCCATTTTTATGTGCAGTGATTCTAAAGATTCCTGTTACAATGGATATGTATTTTAACATGGTTGCTTTATCATCTTTTGTAGCGATGGTAAATGCCTTTTTACCTATGCCTGGTTCTTCAGGAGGTACAGAAGCAACTTTTGTTTTGATGTTTTCTACGATATTTACTCCAACGCAATCAGCTTCTATTATGATTCTTTGGAGAATGATAACATTCTATCAAGTCTTGATTATAGGAAGTATTGTATTCTTATATGCTAAGACAAGAAAAGACGTTCCTATTTCAGTTGGTTTACCTTCATCTTTTACGAAGGAAGCCATTGAAAAGTATCAGAAAGAAGGTGAAGAATAATGCGTATTGCATTGTTTACAGATACATATCCACCACAAATTAATGGTGTTGCGGCATCTACATTTATTTTAAGAAATGAATTAGAGAAGCATGGACATGAAGTTTATGTTGTAACGACATACAAAGGAAGTGGAAAACATAAATGGGATGAGGATCATAAAATATTAAGTCTTGCTGGGGTACAGTTAAAGTTCTTATATGGTTATGTGATGACATCTCCTTTTCATGTTTCCGCATTAGAAGAAATACGAACATTGCATTTAGATATGATTCATGTTCAAACTGAATTTGGTGTTGGTATTTTTGCGAGAATTTGTGCGAAACAATTAAAAATTCCTCTTGTTTCAACATATCACACAACATATGAAGACTACACGCATTATGTAAATTTCATCAATAGTCGAAAAGTAGATGAAGTCGCTAAAAAGGGTGTAGCGAAATTAAGTCGATTGTATGGTGATTCTTCTATTGAAGTAATTGCGCCAAGTATCAAAACAAAGGAAATGCTAGAAGGGTATCACGTTAGAAGAGAAATTCATGTGATTCCAACAGGATTGGAATTAGATAAGTTTGATCCTTCTTTAACAACTGTAGAAAAAAGAAATGAAATTCGAAAAACATATGGTATTTCAGAAAATGATAAAGTCATTATCTATGTTGGTAGACTTGCGGAAGAAAAAGCATTGGATATTGTTGTAAAAGGGATTGCGGAATCCTTGGAAAAAGGCATTGCGATAAAATTATTGATTGTTGGTGATGGACCTGATTTCGATCGATTAAATCAATTGAGTCGTGATCTTGATATTACAGACTCTGTTATTTTTGCGGGGGCAAAACCTCGTGATGAAATTCCTGCATTGTATCATAGCGCTGATGCGTTTATTTCAGCCTCTTTATCTGAAACACAAGGTATGACATTTATTGAAGCATTAGCTTCTGGTTTACCTTTATTTGCACGTTATGATGATGTTTTAAAAGAATTATTACTTCCTGAAAAAACAGGTTGGTTCTTCAAAGATGAAAATGATTTATATGAATATATTTCATCATTTCTTGCGTTAAGTGATACTGATTATCAAATGATGAAAAAACAATGTATTGAACAAGTACAACCATATTCTTCAGAAACATTCTATCAAAGAGTGATTCAAGTATATGAAAACGCAATTCAACAGTATCATGATCAATATTCTATTGTTGATGTCAAAGTAAAAGATACACTTGTTCAATTGTATTTGATTTCTGATAAAAAAGAAGAATTACGTATTCAAGTATCTTTAGAAGATTACTACAATATGGGAATGCGTAAAGATGGATTCTTAACAAGAAATCAAGTAAAAGATTTGTTGTATCGTGAAAAAGGTGCATTAGCTTATCAAAGTTGTTTAAAGAAACTAGAGTATAAAGATCGAAGCAGAAAAGAAATCTATGATTGGTTAACCCAAAATACAGATTGTGATATTTATATTGTGAATCGTATTGTAGAAAAGCTAGAAAGAAAAGGTTATATCAATGATGAAAGATATTGTGAAGATCAAATCAACTCATTGAAAGCTACTTTAAATGGCTCTGATAAAATTAAGCGAGAACTTAGTAAAAAAGGTATTCCTTATGAAATGATTGAAGAAAAACTAAGTGAAAGAAAAGATGATGAAGAAGATAATGCGATGGCATATGCGGAAAAGATATTATCTTCTTGTAAGAATGATTCTGTTAAGAAGGCAAAGAATTATGTCTATACAAGATTAATTAGTAGAGGATATCGTTATTCTTTAGCGAAAAAAGTATCTGAAAAGATAGACTATACAAAGATAGAATCTAAGGAATTAACAAATTTAGCGAAATGTTGTACAAAAGCGAAAAAGAGATATGAAAAGAAATATCAATCTACAGAATTAAAAAATCATGTATTTCGTTATTGTATGGCACAAGGATATGCGACAGAAGATATTTATGTGATGATGGATGAAATGGAGTGGTGAAAATGATAAAAATCAATGAATTAAAAGAACATATGAAATTAACACAACCTTTTTTAGTGAAGGATGTAAAAAATGGGGCTACTTCTAAAGGATCACCATATTTATCAATGACATTACAAGATAGTTCAGGTAGTATCGATGCAAAGTTTTGGGATGTGAAAGAAGCAGATCAAGCTTTGGTACAAACTGGAAAAATATTGATGTTCCAATTTGAAGTTCTTTTATATAAAGACAAATTACAACTCAGAGTTAATCATGTACAGCCTGTAGAACAAAGTGAAATCAATTTAGAAGATTTTGTGATTTCTTCTGATTACAGTGAAAGTGAACGACGAAATCTCGCAGATGACTTGATTCAATCTATTCAAAATAAAACTTATAGAAAGTTAGTGGAAGGAATGTTAGCGTATGTTGGAGATAAGTATTATACATTTCCAGCAGCGAGCAAGATTCATCATGGATGGAAGGGTGGTTTATCCGATCATTCTTTATCTATGGCTACGATAGCGAATGATTTATGTAAGCATTATCCACAATTAAATCGTGATTTGTTAGTTTCTGCAGCATTAATTCATGATGTAGGTAAAACAGCCGAATTGTCAGGTCCAGTTACAACAGAATATACATTAGCTGGTAAATTAGAAGGTCATATTTCTATTGCGAATGCATGGCTTTCTGAAGTGGCTGAAAAGTTAGGATTACAAAATCAAGAAGAAACATTGTTGATGCATCATATGATTCTTTCACATCATGGAAAACTTGAATTTGGTTCGCCAGTTGCGCCTATGTTGATTGAAGCTGAAGCATTGTATTTAATTGATAATATGGACGCTAGATTAACTTCTTTAAAACAAGCATTAGACGGTGTGAAACCAGGACAATGGACAAGTCGTATGTTCCAGTTTGAAAATAGGCAGTTTTATAAGCCAAAGGGGTCATTATGAGTATTCGATTGAAAATTGTACAATGTGCACATTCTATCCTTTCTAAAGCTGGTAGAGGTGGTAGTTTTCCAGGAGAAATCGCATTGAAAATGGATCCTCATTTCATAGAGAAGTTTCAGATGCCAAAGATTGTTGTTTTGGTAACAGGAACAAATGGAAAAACAACAACTTCTAATTTGATTGCGGAATCATTACGTGCTGCGGGATTAAATGTTGTGAATAATCGTAGAGGTGATAACTTAAATGTTGGTATCGCTACTTTATTAGCTTCTAATTCAGATTCTCATTTTCATGTGAAGGCAGATGCAGCTGTCATTGAAGTAGATGAATTAACACTTTATCGTCAATTTAAGAACTTACATCCTACACATTTGGTTGTAAATAACTTTTTTCGTGATCAATTAGATCGTGCTGGAGAAATGGAAACAATCATTCGTAAGATTCAAGAAGTTACAAAAGATTTTACAGGAGATATCATTCTCAATGGAGATGATCCAAATACATTACGTATCGCTGATACTGCTTTAGCTGCACATATTCATACTTTCTCTGTAGATCGTAATGAAGTATCAAAAGATAAAACAGACGAGGCAAGTGAAGGTAAATTCTGTCCTAGATGTGGTAAACCTTTGAAATATTCTTATTATCAATATTCTCATATTGGAAGATTTGTTTGTGAAAATGATGGTTTTGGAAAAATTCAACCTGATATTGAAGTAACAAGCATTGATTATAAGAATGAAACATTTACGGTAAATGATCAAAAGTTCCATAATTTCATTAATAGTATTTATGCAATCTATAATTGTGCATGTACATTAACGGTTATGAAAACATTGCAATTAAATTTCAATGCGGCTAATCAAGTCTTCAAAACTTTCCAAATGAAAGAAGGAAGAAATGAAGAATATGCATTACAACAACCATGTGTTATTAATCTAGTTAAAAATCCTACAGGTGCTAATGAAGTTATGAAATATATTATTTCTCAACCTGGTGATAAAAATATTTGTATATTTTTAAATGATAATGATCAAGATGGTCATGACATATCGTGGATTTGGGATGCACATTTTGAAAGACTTGATGTACCAGAAGTAAAACACATTGTATGTTCTGGATTAAGAGCATATGATATGGCTTTACGATTGAAATATGAAGGATTAGAAGATCGTATTACAGTTATAGAAGATGCAACAAAGGCAATAGAATGGTTGGATGAGGCAAATTTACCATCACATGTCATCGCAACTTATACGGCACTACATTCTACTAGAGCCATTCTAAGGAAGGTGAGCCAAAAATGAATTTAAAGATATTATGGATGTACCATGACTTGATGGATCTATATGGTGATAAAGGTAATGCGGAGGTTCTTCGTAGAAGAGCAGAGAAAAGAAACATTGAAGTCACATTAGATACTTGTACGATTGGTGAAGAAAAAAATATTGATGATTATGATTTATTCTTTTTAGGTGGTGGTGCCGATAAAGAACAAAATCTGATTTTTGAAGATTTGATTCAAAGAAAAGATTCCATTCAACAAGCAATGGATCATAATACAGCTTTTCTTTTGATTTGTGGTGGTTATCAATTATTTGGTCAATATTATAAAGACCAAGACGGAAATGTTGTTGAGGGATTGAAATTCTTTGATTACTATACGATTGCGGGTAGCCGAAACGATAGATGTATTGGAAATATCGCTGTAGAAACGACAATGGATGGTAAAACATTCAAAGCTGTTGGATTTGAAAATCATGGTGGTCAAACAAAGAATGTTTCCACTCCTTTCGCAAAGGTCTTATCAGGATATGGAAATGAAATGCATAGTGGGTATGAAGGATTTATGAATGATCAAGTATTAGCGACGTATATGCATGGTCCATTATTACCAAAGAATCCAGATATTGCCGATGCAATTCTAAAGCGTGCATTAAGAAAAAGATATGGTGAAGTCACTTTAGAACCACTAGATGATACAATCGAATACAAAGCACAAGAAGTTATGTTAGAAAGACTACATTGTAAATAAAATATGTTGGAAAAACTTAGACAAAAGAATCTATATATCTATATAGTTCTTGTATTATTGATTTTTAAGATTGTTCAAAATTTAGCGGTATATCCATCAGTTTTGTTATATAAAGCGGGATTATATCCAACCGATGATGCGGGCATGACTTGTTTTGCGGCAATTGTAATGGAAGTTGTTACAAGTATTGTAATGATAATTATATTATGGCGCACAAATAAATTAGATTTATTCAAGAAAAAAGGGAAAGGTTTCTTAAGAAGCTTGCCACTTGGTGGTTATCAATTAACATTTGTTGTATTCTCGTTTATTGCTTTGATAGGACATATTCTGCAAGACGGAGCTCAGTTTCAAACAGGAGTGAATATTCTATTATTCATTGTTAGTATGTTGATGGTTGGTTTAGCGGAAGAGTTAAGTTGTCGCGCAATTGTTGCGGAATCATTGTTAGAAAATTATGGCACATCCAAAAAAGGTGTATGGAGTGCCACAATCATTTCTGGAATGTTATTTGGTTTGTTGCATCTCACAAATCTAACGACTGGTCAACTGATTCCAGTACTGATTCAAACTATTTCAGCATGCGCTTCAGGCATGTTATTAGCGGCAATCTATTTTAGATCTGGTAATATTTGGACAATGTTTTTTATACATGGTCTATATGATATTGGAACATCCGCATCTTCAGGTATTTTAAAGGGAGATAGTTTGGCTTCAATGTTAACAAATGATGGATCACTTGGAGTAGGGGCCTTATTTATGGTATTACTTGTTGGGACAATACCGCCACTTATCGTTTCGTTATTTTTACTACGAAATAAAAAGATTGGTTACGTTAAAAAATATTGGCCGGAGATTGAAGAAAAATAGGAAATAAAAAAAACAGATCGAGTCATTTTGATCTGTTTTTATTGTTCTCTAATACTTCTTTTCATTGTATGTTGAATATTTCTTTGTGCGAAGTATTCTTCTAATATTTCTTGATGCGTTACGACAATCTCGTAATCTTCTAATTCCATTGGATCTACCCATTTTAATTCAATGGAATGCTTAGATACTTCTGTTGTAGGAAATTCATTCAATTCTGCATAATATGCCATATGAACAACTCTATAAATATTTCCATCTAAGAATGATACGATTCTTGTAGGATCATCAAATAATTCTAAGCGATGTACTTGTTCATTCTTTAAATGAATACCAGTTTCTTCAATTGTTCTACGAATTGCACAATCTTGAAATGTTTCTGTATCTTTGATATCACCAGAAATAATTCCCCAACGAAAATTATCTTTTCGATGTTCTAATAATATTTGTCCATCACATGATATGACAACTGCACTTCCAAAACGAGAAGGGCGGTTTGGCTTTGGTGCAAATGGATCATGCATGTAATATAAAGCTGCTGGCATAGATTAACCCTTTACCTTTTCTAGAACTTCATTGAGGTCTTGTTTTGCACTCTCTTTAAATTCAAATGAAACACAATCATTTTCAGAATATCTTGGAATGATATGAAAGTGTAAATGTGGAACAGTTTGACCTGCAACTTCACCACAATTATTCAATACATTACATCCAACCGCACCTGTATTTTTAACGATTTGTTTGCTTAATCTAGAAATAACTTTAGAACATTTTACAATTGTATCTTCATCTGCTTCTAAAATATTAGCACAATGTTTTTTAGGCATAACAAGTGTATGGCCATATGTTACTTGTGATACATCAAGTATCGCTAATACATCATCATCTTCATAAATCTTTGAAGATGGAATTTTACCCGCAATGATATCGCAAAAAATGCACATAATAAATCCTCCAAATATATTGACCATTATACCATTTCATAAAAAAAGAGAGAACTAAATTCTCTCTTTGACCTTATTCATTTGTAGAAGAAGATGTTGATGATGAAGTTGTTGTTGAAGTAGAATCATCTTCCATATCTTGTACTAGATAATCAGGATAATCCTTTTCAATTGCATCATAGATTGTCTTATCATAAACGTGGAACTTATATTTCTTAAAGAAATATGTTGTAGCGTCTGATTTAACTTGAGAAACTGATACTAATTGTTCAATACATTCATCCTTAAAGTTGTCTGGATCATTGTCATCAACTTTAACAACATAGAATGTACTTCCATCGCTTGCAGGTACTTCACTCCAACCATCATCTGGTGAATTTGCGTTAATGCAACTTCTAACAATAGAATCTAAATCAGTATCTTCAATTGTATAGATTGTGCTTTCTCCAGTAGAAGAAGAGTTATGACCGCTTGCAGCTTCACTAGCTGTTTTAGAACCATCTTTTAATTCACTTAATGCAGCTTGTGCATCATCGCTAGAAGAGAACTCTAGGATCGTTGCCTTAACAGGTGTGTATAACTTTACAGCGTTGTCCCAATTTTGTTCTAAGTATGCTTTTGGAAGTTGTTCAGCTTGTAGAGAAGGAATTAAATAATCATTTAAATAATCATCTTCACTCATGTTGTTATTTTCCAAATAACTTGTGAATGTATCACCATACATGCTCTTATATGATTTTAATGTGCTTTCAGCACTGGATTGCATATCATCTGTGATTTCGATTTCTGCAGAACTGATAGCCTTTGTAGCGTTATTTGTAACAACGGAAGCACCAGAAGTTGAATTCATCTTAGAATATAAATCACCTTTAGTAACTGTTTTCTTTCCAACTGAGAATAATGCAGTGGATGAATCTTTTAATTTAGCTTGTGCATCTGTACATCCAGCAAGTGAAGTGCATGCTAACAATGCTGCAGCTAATAAGTAATGTTTATTTTTCATTATTTATCTTCCTCACTTTCTGTTGTTGCACTAGCAGTTGCTTCTGCACTTGCGGAAGGAGAAGCAGTTGCCTTTGTATCAGAATCTGTATCATCATCGTCATCTGTTACATTAAATGCGGCTTTAATAGTTTTTTCAATTTCATCGTTTCCTTTGAAATCAATTCCTAATTCTTGTGCTTTTTCCCAAATAGCTGTGTTTTCTAATGTTGTGTCATAGTTTTGAACAAGTGATAGATATGGATCAGAATCCGTGTTATTGCTTTCTAATGTTTCTTGTGTAGAAGCAGTACACATGATTTTGAAATATCCAAAGGAATCACTTCTTACCCAATCAGAAACTTCACCTTCTTTTAAAGATAAAGAAGTAGATAAGAATGTAGAATCTAATGAAGTAGTGTTTTTATCAATAATACCTAGGTTACCACCATCACTAGCTGTAGAAGAATCTTCAGAATGATTTTCTGCAACTGTAGCGAAATCTGTTCCTTCTTTTAGTTCAGCATCAACAGCATCCATTCTGCTTTGTTCATCTTCTGTTGGTTCATCTGCTGGATCAGAACTATCTTCAAACTTAACTAAGATATAAGAAATTTGACGGATGCTTAAATCATCAAAGTTCTTCTGTGCATATTCTGCGGAAATTTGATTAATCTTTTGTACTTCAATCAAATATTCTTCTAAATCATCGAATCCTGTTGAAGCAAGATCCTTTGCTAGATATGATTCATAACTACTTGAACCATAGTTAGATTCATAATTTGATCTGATTGATTCAGCTTGTGTCTTAGCATTGTCTTTCATTTCACTTGTTGTGTTGACTGCAGCATCCGCAACAGCTTGCTTGAATAAAGCAGTTACACTACTTGTTCCACTAGATGAATACAAATCATCATAGAATTGAGAAGCTGTTGTATCTTGTCCATTGATTTCATAAACAACATCTTCACCATTTGATTTCTTTCCTTTTAATTTACCTTTGTTTGTATCGTAGATATAATAACTAACTACACCAATAAATAATGCAGCTACTAGAACTACGAACCAATTCTTTTTTAAGAATTTACCCATAAATCCTCCTATTAAAATAAGCCTATTTATTATATTGCATGCCTTCATTAAAAGCAATTTTAAGATTGTGAACGTTATCTGAACACATTACAAGACATAAAAAAAATAAAATGTTAAAATAATCCCCGGAAATAAAAGGAAGTGTAACTATGAAAACTTTAGAAATAAGAAATCTTCATGTTGAGGTTGAAGGAAAAGAAATTTTAAAAGGTGTTGATTTGACAGTTAACGAAAATGAAGTGCATGCGTTAATGGGACCTAATGGTAATGGTAAGTCCACATTATTGGCTGCAATCATGGGAAATCCTAAATATACAGTTACAGAAGGAAGTATCATGTATGATGGTAAGAATTTACTAGAAATGCCTGTTAATGAAAGAAGTGTTTCGGGTGTGTTTTTGGCAATGCAATATCCACAAGAAATTCCTGGCGTAACAAACTCTGATTTTTTAAGAGCTGCATTAAATGTTAGAAGAGAACAACCGATCTCTTTATTTAAATTCATCAAAGAAATGGAATCTACAATCAAAGATCTAGAAATGAAAGAAGATCTTGCTCATCGTTTCTTGAATGAAGGATTTTCTGGTGGTGAAAAGAAGAGAAATGAAATTGTTCAGATGGAAATGTTAAAACCATCTTTAAGTATGTTAGATGAAATTGATTCAGGATTAGATGTTGATGCACTACATATCGTTGCAAATGCTTTAAATAAAATGAAGAAAGAATCTAATATGAGCATGATCGTTGTATCTCACTATGAAAGATTCTATCAATTAATCAAACCGGAATTCACACATGTATTAGTCAATGGAAAGATTGTTGTTGAAGGTGGTGCAGAACTCGCTGAAAAGATCGATGCAGAAGGTTACGATTGGATCTATCAAGAATATAATGTTCAACCAGCTTCTGAAGTCGCAAATAATGTGAAGAAAGTATCTACTGGAATTGGAACTTGTGCAGTTCGTACTGTAGCAGAAAGTGCAGGTAAATAAGTATGGTAGATATCCATGTTGATATGGATGTTGTACTAAATGAAGGTTTTAGTGAATATATTATTGATACAGATCGTGATATTGAACTAACTTTTTATGCATCACATGATTGTGATGTGTTTGTACGTATCCAACAAGCAAATAAAATAAAAATTAGAACTTTTGCGCAAAGAAATGTAAATGTATCTTATTTATTTTGGAATGATTCATCAAAACAAATTGAAACAGATGAAAACCATGAAGTATTAGGTGATGCGAATGTTACAGTTGCTTATGGTGAATGCAATGGTTCAAATACAAAAAGAGAATGTTTTGTGGCATTAAGAGAACAAGGTGCCAATGCTTTGGTTTCTAGTGCGACACTAGTCGATTGTAAGAAAGATTATCGTATTCAAGTAGTGAATTATGCACCTCATACATATGGTGATATGAAAAACTACGCTGTTGTATTAAAAGATGGAAAGTTGAACATTGATGCAATTGGTAAAGTAATCAAGGGTGCTCATGGTTCACAATCTCATCAAACAAGTCGTGCATTATCTTTTGAAAAAGGATGTCATGCGATGATTCTTCCAGAATTATTGATTGATGAAAATGATGTTATGGCTTCTCATGCGATGAGTATTGGTAGAGTAGATGAAGACCAATTGTATTATTTGATGACAAGAGGTCTTTCTGTAAAACAATGTACTTCTTTGATTTCAAATGGTTATTTGATGCCTATTACAGAAACATTAAATAATGAAGAATTAAAGAATAAATTAAAAGAAGAGATGCAGAAGAAATTGGAGGAATTATGATAGATATCGAAAAGATCAGAAATGATTTCCCAATGTTCAAAAATAATCCGGATTTAGTTTATTTAGATTCTGCCGCAACAAGTTTAAAGCCTCAATGTGTGATTGATGCGGTAGTTGATTTTTATACAAAACATACTTCAAATGTCCATCGTGGAGATTATGATATAGCTGCATTAAATGATCGTTTATATGATGAGACTAGAAAATCTGTAGCGAAATTGATCAATTGTGATGCAAATGAAGTTGTTTATACACATAACGTATCACATTCTTTAAATCAGATTTCATTTGGTTTAAAAGATCAATTAACAAAAGATGATACTGTATTACTTACTTATGCAGAACACGCAAGTAATTTATTACCTTGGTTTTACTTACAAAAAGAAATTGGTTTTCAAATTGAATATATTGAAACAGATCAACAAGCAAATATTTCAATAGAATCTTTTCAGAAATCAATGCATCAAGGTGTGAAGGTCGTATCTGTTGCGGAAGTAACAAATGTATTAGGTTCTGTTCAACCAATCAAACAAATGTGTAAGATTGCACATGAATATGGTGCATATATGATTGTAGATGGTGCACAGTCTGTACCACATATGCCAGTAGATGTAAAAGATCTAGATATTGATTTTCTAGGTTTTTCTGCACATAAGATGTGTGGCCCTGGTGGTGTTGGTATTCTATATGGAAAAAAAGAGCTATTAGATCAAATGGAACCAGTATTCTATGGTGGTGATATGAATGCTAGATTTGATAAAGATGGTAATGTTATTTTAAAAGAATCACCAATTAAATTTGAAGCTGGTACACCAAATATAGAAGGTGTTATTGGAACAGGTGCTGCGATTGAATATTTACTATCGATTGGGATGGACAATATTCATACATATGAAGCAGAACTTAGAGCATATGCCATAGAAAAGTTATCAAAACTAGATAATATTGAAATCTATAATCCTGATAACAAATATGGTCCAATTGATTTCAATGCCAAAGGTGTATTCGCACAAGATGCTGCAGGCTTTTTAGCGAGTAAGAATATTGCGGTAAGATCTGGTAACCATTGTGCAAAGATCTTACATAACATTATTGGCACAGATCAATCGATTCGCGCTTCTTTATATTTCTATAACAATAAAGAAGACATCGATAAATTAGTAGATGCATGTAAAGATATTACACTTGAAAATTGTGTAGGAATTTTCTTCTAGGAGGTTTTATGAGCAATGTTAATGATATGTTAAATGATCCTGAAATTCTAAGAGAATTAATTATGGATCATTATCAATACCCACATAATCATGTTTTAACAGATGATAAAGAATACAATAGTGTTCATATGGCATCTGATAGTTGTATTGATGATATTACAGTACAATCCAAGATTGAAGATGGGAAAATTGAAGATATTCGTTTTGATGGAGTTGCTTGTACGATTTCTACAGCTTCTACTTCTATGATGAGTGATCTATTAAAAGGGAAAACAGTTGAAGAAGCAAAGAAGATCATTGCGGAATATTTCAATATGATTGATGCGAAAGAATATGATCCTGATGTATTAGAAGAAGCAGTTGCGATGAAGAATGTTTATAAACAAGCAAATCGTATTAAATGTGCAACGATTGGTTGGAAAGCAATGGATCAAATGATAACAGAAAGTGAGGAAAAGAAATGAGTGAAATAAATGAAAATGATGTTCTTTCTTCACAAGATGAGTATAAGTATGGATTTCATGATGATAATGTAAAGACAATCTTAGAAACAGGAAAAGGTTTAAATGAAGAAGTTGTTCGTCAAATCTCTGCGTGGAAAAATGAACCAGAATGGATGACTGAATTCAGAGTCAACGCATTTCATCAATTTGAAAAGATGGAAATGCCTAAATGGGGACCAGATCTTTCTGATGTAGATTTCCAAGATTTTACTTACTATAAAAAAGTCAGTGATGAAGCAGAGAAAAGTTGGGATGATGTACCAGAAGAAGTAAAAAATACATTTGAAAAATTAGGTATTCCAGAAGCAGAAAAAAAATATCTAGCTGGTGTTACAACACAATATGAATCAGAAGCCGTTTATCATAACATGTTGGATGAAGTGAGAGAGAAGGGCGTTTTATTCCTTGATATTGATTCTGCTTTAAAAGAATATCCAGAATTATTTAAAAAGTATTTTGCGACAATCATTCCAGCAAGTGACAATAAACTAGCGGCTTTAAATAGTGCTGTTTGGTCTGGTGGTTCTTTTATCTATGTTCCACCTGGTGTTAAGTTAGAAAAACCATTACAGTCTTATTTTAGAATTAATTCAGAATCTATGGGACAATTCGAAAGATCTATCATCATCGTTGATGATGGGGCAGAATGTTCCTATGTAGAAGGATGTACAGCTCCACAATATTCCAAAGACTCCATGCACGCTGCAGTTGTAGAAGTATTTGTAGGTAAGGGTGCGAAATGTAGATATTCTTCCGTACAAAACTGGAGTGGCAATATTTTAAATCTTGTCACAAAACGTGCAAAAGTAGAAGAACATGGAACAATGGAGTGGATTGATGGAAATATTGGTTCACGTGTCTCTATGAAGTATCCTGGATGTATATTGGCTGGAGAATACGCACATGGTATGTGTATTTCAATTGCGGTAGGTTCAAAAGGACAGTTCCAAGATACAGGTGCTAAGATGATCCATTTAGCTCCACATACTACTTCCTCTATCATTTCTAAATCTGTTTCTCGAAATGGTGGTGTAACAAATTATCGTGACTGGATTCGTTTCTCAAAGAATGCAGAAAATTCTCGTACAAAGATTGAATGTGATACTTTGATTTTAGATAATCAATCTCGTTCAGATACAATTCCATTAAATGTTAATGATTGTGATTCCGCAACGATTGAACATGAAGCAACAGTTTCAAAGATTTCTGAAGATGAATTATTCTATTTAATGAGTAGAGGATTATCTGAAGCACAAGCTACAGAAATGATCGTTATGGGATTCTTAGAACCATTCACAAGAGAACTTCCAATGGAATACGCTGTTGAATTAAATCAATTAATGAAAATTGATTTTACAAACTCAATTGGATAAACACTGTAAAAACTACAGTGTTTTTAATATTATAAAAATATGAATAAAGTAGAAGCTAGAAAATATGGGCAAAAACAAAGAGCAATGATTTCAAAGGAAGATCAAAAACAATGTTCAAACAAAATAAAAGAACAAGTCGTTTCTAGAATCAAACCAAATCAATGTGTTGGATGTTATGTATCTATCAATGATGAAGTTGATACAAAAGAAATCATCGATTATTGTTTTAGAAATCAAATAAAAGTCTGTGTTCCTAAAGTAGTAGGGAGAACATTAGAATTCTTTATCATTCATGATTGGAATGATCTAACAGAAGGATCTTTTCATGTTCTAGAACCACATACAAATGAAAAAATAGAAGTTGAACAAATTGATGTGATGTTAGTTCCATTATCTGCATATGATTCCAATTATAATCGTTGTGGATATGGCAAAGGATATTATGACTCTATTTTAGAACATTGTTCTTTAAAAATAGGACTAGCTTTTTTAGAACAAGAAGTAGATGAAATTGAAGCAGAGCCATTTGATATTTCATTAGATGATGTGATTGTAGGATAGGGTATTTTCGCATAAATTTGCGCTTTTTTTAAGAATTGTGTACAATGATAAAGTTCATGTAAACAAAAAGGAGGACAGATATGAAGAAAAGATTTATTAAATTCATTCCAGTAACAGCTCTAGTTCTCTATCTATCTGGTTTACAATTAGATGCGAGTGGTAACTTCACATTTGGAAATACAATGTCATACACAAGTGATACAGATACTGAGTTTACTAACTTAGTTGATACAGAAAAACAAACAATGTATTTGAAGTCAGACACAAATGTTTTATCGGATGAAAGCAGCGTTTCTTCAACGATTGAAACAGATGGAAAAGGTACGCAAGTACAATTGATTAGTGCGAGTGGAGAACTTTGTAAGATTATTACTCCAAGTGGTAAAGTCGGATATGTTAAAGTAGATAAGTTAACAAGTAATGTTGAAACAATCTTCAATGAGGTTGATGAAACAAAATACGCTAATGGTGATTTAGAAGTAAAACAATTACCCCAAAGTGAATCTACAACTTTATTAACAAAGACAACAGATGACGAAATACATATCATTGGTACAAATGATTATGACTATTATCAAGTAGAAACGGATGGTGTCATTGGTTATGTATTAAAAGATGGCCTAAAAGATGAAAAGACACCTGTACCTGTTGTTTCTTATGAAGATTATTCTGCGGTATTTGCGAGTATGGGATCTACTGGAACTCTAACTAAGGCAAGTGGTGTCAATTACTATGGTGGTAGAAGAGAAACATATTATTCTTCTAATGTCTTATATCATTATTTAACACCTACTTGGACATTAGATTCTGAAGGTTTCTATAGAGATGGTGATTATTATGTTGTTGCGGCAAGTGATATGCCTCAAGGAACAACATTCTCTTGTTCAAAGGGAGCTTGTATTGTTTTAGATACTGGATGTCCTGCTGGAACAACAGATTATTATGTAGCGTGGTAATGGACTGGTAACAGTCCATTTTAAAAAGGATAGGTATGGATAATAAACATAAGATAGAAGAAGATGATTTTTTAGATTTTTCAGAAATCAAAGAAGAAGTAAAAGATGGACCGAGTGAAGAAGAATTCACGAAGGCAATTGATGCGATGAGTGACACTGATCGTGATATTTTTGAAGATACTGGAATCATTCACATTGATCGTGATATGCCTGCAGAAACACAAGCAATGCATGTTATTCATCTTCAAAAACAAAATGAAAAAAGAAAAAATAAAATCATAACAGTGATTGTTGTTTTTATGTTACTTGGATTAGGTATTACATTTGCGGGTATTTATTTAAAAAATACAATGGATGCAACACCAAAAAGAGTAATGGATAGTGCAGTAGAAGAAGATGAAACTTTACTCGCCATCAACGAAACAACTTTCCCAGATACGATTTTTAGAAGTTATGTGTTAAAGAACTTTGATACAAATGGAGATGGTTCTTTATCTACAGAAGAAAGAAATTCTGTCATTGCGATTATTGCTCCAGAAGATAGTTCCTTGACAAGTTTACAAGGAATTGAAAATTTCCCACTTCTACAAAGCTTAACGTTCTTGAATACAGGTGTCACAGAAGTGAATTTAACATCTAACAAAAAATTAACATTTGTGGATTGTTCTTCATCTCCTGTTACAAATATTCAATTACCAGAAGATACAAATTTATCATGTGAATTAACACAAGAAGGTACATATACAACTTGTAAGATTAATGAATGAGGCATATTACGCCTCATTTTACATAGATTTAACAAAAACTTTAACGAATTAAGATAGAACGAAAATGTCTGACAATTTAACATATTTTTAACAATGAGGGAAAAAGTATGAATGAAAATGTAAAGATATTTTTTGGATTGATTGGTGGATTAGCTTTATTTCTATATGGTATGAATAGTATGTCTGACGCTTTACAAAAAACGGCAGGCGAAAAGATGAAAAAGATTCTTGGTTTCTTAACTAAGAATCCAATCATGGGAGCTCTAGCTGGTGCACTTGTAACTGCAGTGTTACAATCTTCATCCGCAACAACAGTTATGACGATTGGTTTTGTTTCTGCAGGATTGATGTCATTGCCACAGGCAATTTCTGTTATCTTTGGTGCGAACATTGGTACAACAATGACAGCACAATTGATGGCATTTAAGATTACAGATTACATTTATCCAATTATTTTTATTGGATTCATGATGAATTTTGTATCTAAAAATGAAAGAATCAAAAATATTGGTTTAGCAATATTTTCCTTTGGTCTTTTATTTGAAGGAATTGAAATCATGGGAACAGTCATGAAACCATTAGCTTCTAGTCCTTTTTTCTTAGATTTGATGGATAAGGTAAAAGATATCCCAGTATTAGGTTTATTCTTAGGTGCAGGTATGACATTAGTCGTACAGAGTTCTTCTGCGACAATTGCGGTATTACAAAATTTTGCTTCCCAAGTTGGGGCAGATGGCGTGCATAGTGTCATTGGACTAGCAGGTGCGATTCCAATTCTATTAGGTGATAATATTGGTACAACGATTACAGCTTTGTTAGCTTCGATTGGTCAAAGTAAAAACGCAAAGAGAACTGCGATATCTCATAGTATCTTTAATATCACTGGAAGTATCGTATTTATGATGATCATTCCTCTTTTTACAAAAGTTGTGATGTTTATTTCTCCAAAAGGAAATGAAGTGGATGTGATTTCTAGACAAATTGCTAACGCACATACACTATTCAACGTTGTATGTACACTTGTTTGGTTACCACTCATTGGAGTGATGGTGAAAATCGTTACAACGATCATTCCTGATGGAAAAGAACAAGTACCAACGACTGGACAAACACAATATCTAGATGAACATGTTATGGATCAACCAATGGTTGCGATGTATTTGGTTTCTGAAGAAAGTGTACGTTTAGGACAAAGTACAATTGAAGTATTAGAAAACTTAAAGAGTGCTTTACAACATGGTAAAGATTCTGAAGAATATAAAGAGTTTCATCATAAACGAAAACAAATTCATGACTTACAAGCACAAATTGCGGATTACATCACAAAAATGTTTTCCAATGGTAATATTACAGAACAACAAGCAGAACAATTAGCTGGATATTTGTATGTTACAAATAATTTAGAAAGAATTTCTGATCGTTGTAGAGATATTGATTACATCTTAAAAGAAACACATGCTGCGAATAAATCATTCTCGATGATTGCCAGTGAACAAATGGATAATACAGTGGATCGTGTAACTGATTTATTAAAGAAATCAATGAATGCGATACAAACAGGTGATATTGATAGCGCAAAAGAAGTTATTATGATTCGTAATGTATTAAGAAATGAAGAAAGAAAATATCATAAACAACATTTAGAAAGAGTAAAGAGTAAAGCTTGTGATCCTAGCTTACAAGTTAGTTATTCAACATTATTAGATAATCTAGAAAGAATGGCAGATGCATGTGCATGTATCGCAGAAGAAGCAAAAGATCATATTCAATTATTACAATTAGATCCAGATCATTCTTCTACAAACGTACAAACACAAACAGCATAAAAAATAGCGACTTAGTCGCTATTTTTGCCCTAATTCCTTGGCTTTATGAATGCATTTTTCATTCGCATCATGAATGATATCTTGCATGTTATCTTTCTTGAGTGATTGAATTGCTTCAATTGTTGTACCACCTTTAGAACATACTTCATTCATAAATTCATCTAATGGTTTATTTGCTTCTTTTTGTAATAATTTACCAGAGCCAATAACTGTTTGTACAAGTAAAGCTCTTGCGACATCTTCATCAATGCCTCTTTGTTTGGCATCCTCAATCAAGCACTGCACGAAATAATATACATATGCAGGTGTAGAACCATGTACCGCAACGATATCATCCATTTGACTTTCTAATATGGTTTTTGTTACACCCATAGAAGAAAAGAGTTGGAAAACAAAGTCATAATCATCTGCTTTACAATTATCAGATTTACATAATGCAGTAGAACCTTCATTGATTTGTAAAGGAGTATTTGGCATTGCTCGAATGATTGGTACGTTATTTAATTTACTTTGTAAGTAAGAAATAGAAATACCTGTAACAATTGATAGAATTGTATTGATATTACATTCTTTGATTTGGTCTAAAACAGTATCTACTTGTTGTGGTCTTACCGCAATCAATACAATATGAGATTGTTCTACTAATTCATGAATATCAGTTAAATAGTTATAGCCTTCAATAAAACTATCTTGTTTTGCGTGATCAGATGGGTCATGAACAGCAATATTATAACGTTCTATATATTCTTTTCGAACTGCACCTTTCGCAATTGCACTTCCCATATTTCCAAGTCCAATAATTCCGAGTGTGTATTTTCTAGTAATCTTCATAAAATGCATCTCCTAAATCTATGAATATTTTATATCAGAAATTTGTTAAGTGTATCCTATTGATTAAATTCCATGTAAAATAATAGACATGTATATTATTTCAGTTTGGATTGAACATCCAATTCGTACACTAGATCAAACATTTACGTATCTATCTGATATTGAAGTAAAGCAGGGATGTAGAGTTTCTGTTCCTTTTGGTAAGAAACAATTGACTGGTTTTACAGAAGATTGTATTTATACAGAAGAAACAGAACAACAAATCAATAATAGATTACAGATCAATGTGAAATATATTACTTCTGTAATTGATGAAGAACCATTATTAAATGATGAACTACATGATTTAGCACTTTGGATGAAAGAAACGACATTATCAACAACGATATCTTGTTTTCAGGCAATGTTACCATCTATCATTAAACCAAAAGGTAAAATAAAATCCGCAAGTGCAGAAAAATGGTTGAAATTAACAAATATAGAAGTTTCTTTAACACCGAAACAATTAGAAGTTTATCAATATGTTCAACAACATGGTGAAGTGAAATATTCATTATTAAGACAACAATTTAAAACCATTCCTCATACATTAGTAGAAAAAGGCGTATTTGTTTTATTTGAGAAGGAAAGACAAGGAGAAATGATTTCTAGTGAAATCACGCAACAACCTTATCCTTTACATGAAACTCAAAAGTACGCAATGAATGAAATTGAAGAAAGTGATGATTCTATATTCTTATTACATGGTGTAACAGGATCTGGTAAAACAGAAGTCTATTTACAACTTGCGAATCATCAACTACAACAAGGAAAACAAGTATTGATATTAGTTCCTGAGATTGCTTTAACTCCACAAATGATAGAAAGAGTATCTGCACGTTTTTCCAATGCACTTGCGATTTATCATTCAGGATTAAATTCACAACAGAAATATGAACAATGGAAACTTGTTCGGAGTGGTGAAGCAAGAATCGTAGTAGGAACAAGAAGTTCCGTATTTTTACCATTTCAAGATTTAGGTTTGATTGTCATGGATGAAGAACATGATGGTTCTTATAAACAAGATGTACAACCTTGTTATCATGCACGCGATATTGCCATACAAAGAGGCATCTATCATCATTGTAAAGTGATATTAGGTTCCGCAACACCATCTTTAGATAGTTACGCAAGAGCTTTAAGAAATGTATATCATTTGATAGAAATGAAAGAAAGAATCAATGAGACATTGCCGAATATTCAAATCGTTGAAATGAAAAAAGCAATACAAAACGGAGAATCTTTTATTCTTTCTAATGCATTAAAAGAGAAAATGCAAACACAATTACAACAAGGAAAACAAGTTATCTTACTTTTGAATCGTAGAGGTTTTCATACACAATTACGTTGTAAATCATGTAATGAAGTGATTCGTTGTCCTCATTGTGATTTAGCGATGAGTTATCATAGACAAATCAAGAAGATGAAGTGTCATACATGTGGAACAGAAATGTATGTACCTAAGGTATGCCCACATTGTGGTAGTAGAGAAGGATTTACTACATTTGGTTATGGTACAGAACGTTTAGAACAAGAAGTAAAAGAAACATTTCCACAATATCATGTATTAAGAATGGATGCAGATACGACTTCTAGAAAAGATTCTCATTCTAAGATATTAAAAGCGTTTGGAAATCATGAAGCTGATATTTTATTAGGGACACAAATGATAGCCAAAGGTTTGGATTTTCCTGATGTAACGTTAGTTGGTATTTTGAATGGAGATGAAGGTTTGAATCGCACAGATTTTAGAAGTGCAGAAATGACATTTGATTTATTGATGCAGGCAAGTGGTAGAAGTGGTAGAGCTGATTCTAATGGTGAAGTAGTTTTACAAGTATTTGACGCAAATCAATTTGTTATACAATGTGTTCAAAAACAAGATTATCTTCATTTCTTCCAAAATGAAATGAATTTTAGAAAAGCGGGTCAATATCCGCCATATACATATTTGATATCCATTACGGTTTCTAGTACTAATCAATCTAAAGTGGATTCTACTTCATTATTAATAAAGAATTCTTTGTTTGGAAACTTTAAAGTGATTGGTGTTGTATCTTTGTTGAAAATCAAAGACCATTATCGTAGTCGTATTATTTTAAAAGGGAAGAATCTAGATGAAATGAGACATTCCATTCAAACAATATTATTGAATGATGCATTAGATCTCAACGCAATTAAGATAGATGTAAATCCTATGGTTCTAGATTAAGAGGTTATTATGAATACAAGAAAAGAAGCTTTAGATATTCTATATCAAGTATTTTCAAAAGAAGGATATGCTTCTTTGATTATGCGTGAAAAGAAAGAAATTGATGCGATGCATATGCCATATATTTCAAATGTTGTATATGGTGTTATTCGTAATTATCGTTATTTAGAATATCAATGGAGAAGTTACGCAAAAAGAACAAAACTAAAAACAGCTTTAACCATCGATCTAGCAATCTATGAGTTATTTTTTATGCATGGAGAAGATTATGCAATTGTAAATGAAGCAGTGAATCTTGTTCGAGAAAATGAAAAGAAATTTGTGAATGCGATTTTAAGAAAAGTGATTCAAGAAGGTGAAAAAAAGAGTGAAGATATTTGTATTCAATATTCTCATCCTGATTGGATCTATTCAATGTGGAAAGCTCATTATGGAAAGGAAATCGCAGATCAAATTTTAGTTGCGGATCAAAAGATTCCAAAAGTATATGGAAGAATCAATCCATTAAAATGTACCAAAGAAGAACTTTCAGAAGATGAACATATTTCTTTTATTAATGAGTATTTCTTTTTGAATGATCAACCAATTCAAAAAACAAAAGCTTTTCAACAAGGAAAAGTATTGATTCAAAATCCTTCTTCTTTTGAACCAGTTAAAGCATTAGATCTAAAAGATGGTATGAAAGTTTTAGACACATGTGCGTCTCCTGGTACAAAGACACAAATGATTTCTGCTATGATGCATAATACAGGAGAAGTGATTGCATGTGATCTTTATGAACAAAGGTGTCATTTGATTGATAAATTAATGGAGAGATGTGGAAATACAAATGTACATACGATGATAAATGATGCGACGATAAAACATTTTGAAGAAGAAAGCTTTGATCGTATTCTTTGTGATGTACCTTGTTCTGGATTAGGTGATTTAACACATAAACCAGAAATCAAATGGCATTTAAAACCAGAGAATATAGATGTAATCATTCAGATTCAACAGAAAATATTATCGATATCCTCTTTATATTTAAAGAAAGGTGGTATTTTGATTTATTCTACTTGTACTTTAAATAAGAAAGAAAATACATCTCAAATTCAAAATTTCTTAAAACAGCATCCTAATTTTCAATTGATTGAAGAAAGAACAATTTTTCCTTATGAAGAAAATCATGATGGATTTTATTATGCAAAGTTAGAAAAAATGCTTTGATATGTTAGAATAATAGGCGTATGAAAACAATATATGATTTAACGTATGAACAAATGCAAGAAATGTTAGTTGCACATGGACAAAAACCATACCGTGCAAAACAAATGTTTTCTTGGCTCTATAGAAAAAGAGTAAATAGTTTTGATGAAATGACAGATTTACCAAAATCTTTCATTGAGGAATTAAAACAAGAATATTCCATTGAACCGCTCAAAGAAATTCAAAGACAAGTATCTAAAGATGGAACAATCAAATTCTTAGCAGAATTAAAAGATGGATCAAGTGTAGAACTTGTATTGATGCATTTCCATTTTGGAGATTCTCTTTGTGTGACTTCTCAAGTTGGATGTAATATGGGATGTTCTTTTTGTGCATCTGGTCTATTGAAGAAACAAAGAGATTTGAGCGCTGGTGAAATTGTTGGTGAAGTGATGTTCGTTCAAAAACAATTGGATCTTGAAGGTAGAAGAGTAGACAATATTGTTGTGATGGGAACAGGTGAACCATTTGATAACTATACAAATGTGATGAATTTCTGTTCTATTGTAAATTCTGATCTTGGTCTAGCGATTGGGGCAAGACATATTACGATTTCGACTTGTGGAATCGTTCCAAAGATTAATGAATTCGCAGAGGGACATTATCAATACAATCTTGCGATTTCTTTACATGCACCAACGGATGAATTACGTAGAAAATTAATGCCAATTGATCAAGCATATCCTTTAGATGTATTAATGG
>CAVFDO010000013.1:0-28860 GCA_963621095.1 bacterium | reverse complement strand
CACAGGCTTTTTACAAGAAATTAACAAAAATGGTGTATTGATATATGTATATGCGTATGAGGGGGTGAGTTGAATGCAAAAGAATGTTTATAAAGATGGTTATACATGTAACAGAGAATTATCTTGGTTGCGTTTTAATGATCGTGTTTTAAATGAGGCGAAAGATGAATCTGTTCCACTATTAGAAAGATTAAAGTCTGTATATTTTTATTCTTCTAACTTAGAAGAGTTTTTCCGTGTGCGTGTAGGTTCTTTGTGGGATCTCAAAAGCGCAAAAATTACAAAAGTAGATAATAAATCAGGTATGACACCTGCAGAACAAATGGAGGCAATCTATCCTGCTGCCAAAAGAGGTTGTAAGAAAAGAGATCGTATTTACGCGGATGTGACAAAGAAATTATCTAAAATTGGTATTGAAGATGTTTCTATCAATGAGTGTTCTAAAGATGAAATAAAATTTTTAAAGAAGTATTATAAGTCTAAAGTTTCACCTTTGATTAATCCTCAAATTGTAGATACACATCATCCATTTCCAAACTTACAGAATCATATTACATATATTGCCGCAAGTATGAAGAAGAAAGGGAAAACAAGTTATTGTTTTGTTGCGGTTCCACAATCTTTACCACAAATCATTGTATTACCACATAAGAAGAAGTTTCGTTATGTTCATACAGAAGATCTATTGGTGTCACAGATTTCATCTATCTTTTCAGATTGTACTGTGAATGAAGTGTTGAAATTGACAGTCGCAAGAAGTGCATATGTAGATGCGGATGATGAAGCATTTGAAGATATTTTAGATTATCGTAAGAAGATGGAAAAAGTATTAAAAGAAAGAAGAAAGATGAACGTTACAATGTTAACGACTTCCAAGAAACTTTCTAATACATTTCGCCAATATTTATTAAATAATCTGAAAATCACAAGAAGAGAATTATTTACTTGTGAGTCTCCAATGAATATGAAATATGTGTTTGGTCTAGAGAATCTATTAGATGAAGATGTTAAAGAAAAGAACACATATCAACCATATACCCCAAAGTTATCTGCGGAATTGAACTATAAACAATCTATCTTTAATCAAATACAGAAAAAGGATGTTTTATTACATTATCCATATGAATCTATGGAACCTTTTTTACAACTAGTTAAAGAAGCCGCAAATGATCCAAAGACAGTTTCTATTAAAATTACAATCTATCGTTTGGCTTCTAGAGCACGTTTAGTAGATTATTTATGTCAAGCTGCAGAAAATGGAAAAGAAGTAGATGTATTAATTGAATTAAAAGCACGTTTTGATGAACAAAATAATATTGATTATTCTGAAAAACTAGAAGATGCTGGATGTAATGTGATTTATGGATTTGAGAAATATAAAGTACATTCTAAAGTGTGCTTGATCACAAAAGTTGTTTCATCAAAACCACAATACGTCGCATTGATCGCAACAGGAAATTTCAATGAAAATACTGCGAAGTCTTATACGGATCTTGCGTATATGACAGCTCGTCCTTCTATTATCAAAGATGTCGTATCGTTTTTCTCAAATATGGCAATTGGAAAATTAGATGGAAAATATAGTACTTTACTTGTCGCTCCAATTTCATTAAAGAGTACTTTACTAGATTTGATGGACCAAGAAATCAAAAAAGGTAGTGAAGGTGTGATAACTTGTAAATTAAACTCTATCACTGATGAAGAAATCATAGTAAAATTACATCAGGCATCCTGTGCTGGCGTAAATGTTAATTTGATTGTCAGAGGCATTTCTTGTATCATTCCTGAAATTGAAGGTAAGACAGAAAATATTCATATTACTTCGATTGTTGGGAGATACTTAGAACATTCTAGAATTTATATTTTTGGAAAAGGTACTTCTGAAAAGATGTATATCTCATCTGCAGACTTCATGACAAGAAATACTGAAAGAAGAGTAGAAGTTGCTAGCCCAATCTTAGATAATTCTTGTAAAGAGAAAATTCATCAATATCTAGAACTTGCTTTGAAAGATAATACGAAGGCAAGATATATGAGTGAAACGGGAAGATACTGTAAGAAACAAATTGGTGATGTACCTTTTAACTGTCAACTAGCTATGATGAGATTGTTACCGGAAGGTAAAAAAGAAGCACAACAAAAACATATACGTAAGAATACAGTTGCCTTTAAGTAGGTGTTTGTATGAAATTAATCATTCAATGTCCAGATGGACAAACAATTCAAAAAGAATATAAGAAAGGTGTGACTTGTGAAGAGGTCATGAAGCACCTTTCTTTTGCGTATCCAATTTATGCGTGTAAGATCAATCATCGTTATGAAAGATTAAATTATAAGATTTATGATGATTCTATTGTGGAACTGTATGATTTACGAAATCCATACGCAAAGATGAGTTATCAAATGTCAGTAACGTTATTGTATTTAAAATCTGTAAAAGATGTTTCTGGTGATGATACAACAGTACATATGGCAAATTCTATTTCTAAAGGTGTATTTACTACGATTCATCATACAAAGCTTTCAAAGAATGAATTGATTGAAAAAGTAAAAGAAAGAATGATAAAACTAGTAGAAGCAGATTTACCAATTCTACAAGTGAAGAAAAACAGAGATGAAATCTTACATCTATTTTCTAAGAATGATTCTTTTCCTTATGAAAGTGATATTGTGAAAAGTGCATATGATATTCAAGAAGTAGCAATCGCTACATTAGATGATACACAACATCTTTTCTATCAATATTTATTACCTAGTACAAAGTATTTAAATTTATTTGATTTACATGAATATAGAAGAGGTATTATTCTTCAATTCCCGCAAGGATCTGATCCATTACATGTTCCTACATTTATGGAACAAAACTTATTATATGAAGCTTTCTCAGAAGAAAAGAGTTGGGAAAATTTAATGGGTGTCAATGAAGTGAGCACATTGAATCAAAAAGTCTTAAGTCATGATTATAAAGAGATGATTTTATTAAGTGAAGCTTTGCATGAAAAGAAGATTGCGGATATCGCTCGAATGATTCAAGAAAAGAAAAAGAGAATTGTTTTGATTGCGGGGCCATCATCTTCTGGTAAGACCTCATTTGCGAAACGTTTGTGTATCCAATTAAGAGTCATTGGTGTAAAACCATTGTATTTAGGAACAGATGATTATTTTATCAATCGAAAGGATCTTCCTATACAAGCAGATGGTACAAAAGATTTTGAATCTTTATCTGCAGTAGATGTAGAACTATTTACAAAACAAATGAATCATTTGTTGTCACATGTAACAGTAGATCTTCCTGAATATAATTTTATTAAGGGCGAAAAAGAGTTTGGTAAACGAGTAACAACCTTAAATGATGATCAAATTATTGTAATTGAAGGAATTCATGGTTTAAATCCAGAATTAACAAAAGGAATCAGTGAAGATGAGAAATTTAAAATCTACATTAGTCCTTTAACACAACTTACAATTGACCGTTATCATCGTATTCCTAACACAGATGCAAGAATGTTAAGAAGACTTGTTCGTGATCATCGTACAAGAAATGTGAGTGCTGCAGAGACTATAGAATCTTGGCCTTCTGTTAGAAAGGGTGAAGAAAAGAATATTTTCCCTTATAATGGAGAAGCAGATGTATTTTTTAATAGTCAGTGTATTTATGAAATAGCTGTATTAAAGAAATACGCAGAACCATTATTAAAAGAAATTACATATGAATCACCACAATATGCTGAGGCACAAAGATTATTAAGATTTCTAGATTTCTTTGTTCCGATTCAAGATGATTCATGTATCACAAATAATTCGATTATTCGTGAATTTATTGGAGGTAGTATAATCGCATCATGAAAAAACAATTAACATACAGTGTAATCTTAACAATTCTATTATCAGGATGTTCATCAAATGGTATTGCGGGAAAGTATTATTATCAATCTTATAGTGGTGGATTAGATGAAGATACGTATTTTGAATTAAAAGATGACGGTAAATGTACAATGGTCTCAGATGATGAAGAGAAAGCATGTACATATGGAGATGGTATTATCACAATTGGTGAACAATCCGTTTCTTATAAAATCACAAAGAAAGTGATGAAAGTGACTTTCCCAGGAACAGATGGAGAGTCTATGTCCTTTGAAAAGAAATAAATCAGCTAATTTTTCAATAAGATATAAATGAATATTCCTACAAGAGCACCTAATGTGTTGTTGATAAGGTCTGTGATATCACAAACTCTATTTGTAGTGAATAATAATTGAGATACCTCAATGGTTAGTGAAAACAATGCGCCATACAACAGAGTAATCTTGTATGGCTTTTTTAATGTGATTTGCGCAATAAAACCAAATGGCACAAATAATAAAAGATTGTATAAAGTTTCTCTTCTATAATTTCCATAACCATAAATCCAATCAGAAAAAGGAATGAAATTACAGTTATCATAAACACCATCAAATGCATAAGGTAAATGAATTAAGATTGGCATAATTGTCCAACCCAAGACAATACACATATAAATATAGAGTAATGTACGCAAAAAATAATCAGATGAAGGAAGTTGTTTCCATTTTGGTTGTAATACTTTTATATAAATTACTAGTAATAGTAATATATCTGGTAAAGCTTTTAAAATCCATTCCATAAGCTGAGCTATTATATCATAAGAAAATGCTTCTCATATTTCTTAAGAAAGAAAGTTTTGTGAAAGATTCAGATAGATATGCTTGAATTCAAGTGCGAATATGCGTATATTATACAAGGATTTTGGAGGAAGATATGAGTGTTCTCGATCTATTTCAGACGTTTACAGACATTGTTATCTCAGTATTAACAGTGATATATGCATATCAAATAGTTTATATTGCGATATCTATGATAAAAAGAAAAGTAAAGAAACTAGACGACACAAATATTAGAAATCGTTTTGCGATATTTGTAAGTGCTAGAAATGAACAGGAAGTGATTGGTGAATTATTAACAAGTATTCATCAGATGGATTATCCAAAAGAATATTATGATGTTTATGTTGTGGCGGATAATTGTACGGATTCTACTGCTTTTATCGCTAGAGAGTTTGGTGCAACTGTTTATGAAAGGTTCAACAAAGAAGAAGTTGGAAAAGGATATGCATTGAATTATCTTTATACGAAAGTTGTAGCGGAAAGAGGTAGTGATTATTATGATGCGTTTATTGTGTTTGATGCAGATAATATCATTGATCCATCTTTCTTGAAAGAAGTGAATAAGAAATTCGCTACCGGAAAATATGATGCGTTAACAACATATCGTAATTCTAAGAACTTTGGAACAAACTGGTTAAGTGCAGCGTATTCTACATGGTTCCTACATGAAGCAAGACATTTGAATTATGTTAGAGATATGATTGGTGCACAATGCATGATATCTGGTACAGGATTTGTAGTTTCTTCTAAGTTAATGGAAGAAAATCAAGGGTGGCCTTATTATTTCTTGACAGAAGATATTCAATTCTCTGTTTCTTCTACAATTCAAAAGAAGAGAATTGGCTATGTAGATTCAGCTGTTTTATATGATGAACAACCTTCTACAATGAAACAATCTTGGAATCAAAGATTAAGATGGGCCAAGGGTTTCTATCAAATCGATGGAAGATATCTTGGTGATTTAACAAAAGGAATGATTTTTGAAAAAGGGAATCGTTTATCTTATTACGATATTTTAATGACTTGTTTACCTTGTACATTATTAACAGTTGTCATGGTGGCAATGGCATTATGGATATTGGTTGCGGCATCTTTTATGCCGTACTATATTTCACTTGTGTTAAGACAAGAAATGATTCATTTTTTAACGAATACTTTACTCACAATGTGGATCAGTATGATGTTGTTAGCAACTTTAACAGTCATATCTGAATGGAAAAATATTCCAGCAAAGACAAGTGAAAAGATTAAATACTTGCCAATGTTTCCAATGTTTATGTTGACTTATATTCCTATTACAATACAAGCAATGTTTACAGATGTAACATGGAAACCAATTCAACATTATTCAACAACGCAATTGGCAATGAAAAAGTAGCAGAGATGCTACTTTTTTAGAAGATTCTTTCATCACTAACAATATCATTTTCTTCAATGCAAGCACGAATTCTCATAACAAAAATTGGTTGAGAATTATGGTATGTGATTCCTACTAGGTATCCAGTCGTATCTGAAATGAATTGTTTATGCATCTTCTTTGCGTATTCCATCATAGGTGCAATATCAAGAATATTAATATGTGTTAAATCTTTAACAGTTAATATTTGTGATATAAATATTCCGTTAGGAATAATGACACAATTTTCTTGTGATTCTGAAAATAGTTTTTTATAAATGGAATAATACGTTCCAATACCAACTTTCGTTTCTATAACTTTATCTTGGATAGGTCCATTCAAGATTTCTTTTGAAATAAAGATAGGTGTAGTAATATATAAAAAATATTGAGAATCTAAATTCTTTAAAAAATCAGAATCTTTAAATGGTGGATAGAAATCAATTTTTTCATCAACAGATTGGTTTAATGATACAGTGTTATCAGCAGTGTTTGCGGAAGATAAAACATGATTTTTTTCGAAATGAATAAAATCTAGTTTCTGTTGAATTTGATCCATTTCTTTCTTTAGTTCAATTTCAGCATCATTAAATTTATTTACATAATCTTCAAAGTTATCTGTATGTTCAGAATGATTGATTTCTTGAATGGAAAAATTAAAGGAACGTAACTTTTTGATATGTAATAACGAAGTATAATCTTGCATGGAATAATCATAATATCCATTATTCAATTTAGATGGATGGAGTAATCCTTGATTACGATACATACGAATTGTTTCAATATTGATTCCAGTTAGTTTAGATAATTCATTGACTTGCATAGTTTCACACATTCTATAAGCCTGTATAGATACAGAGTTAATATATATTATAAAATACATTTGTGAAAACGCTATCAAATTTTTATTGACTCTGTAGTAACTACAGGGTTTTAAATAATTATAGGAGATTTTATTTAAGGGTTAATCTCAATTAATGGAGGGAATTATGAACTACAAAAAAGTAGGGAGAGTTAGTTGGACGAGTCTTTTATCGTCTTCATTAGCTCTCAGCTTGGTTGCTTGTTCTAGCAAATCAGGCTCCGGCAATACTTTTACAGGTACTGCCGAAGGTAAAAACGGCGATGTAACTGTTGAAGTCGTTTATGAAGATGACGAAATTAAAAGCGTAACAGTTACTGATCAACAGGAAACAGAGGGAATTGCTGATCCAGCATTGGAACAAATTCCAGAAGCTATTGTTAAGGCTCAAACACCTAACGTTGATACAGTTTCTGGTGCTACAGTAACATCCGAAGCTATTATCAACGCTACAAAGGCAGCTTTAGAAAGTGCTGGAGTTGATGTTGATAGCATGGGTACAGCTACCCCACATGAAAATGTACCTGTAACTTATACAGCTGGTACATATACTGGAACTGGTGAAGGTTACAATGGAACAGTAACATTAGATGTTACTTTCTCTGAAGATGGTATTGAAGATATCGAAGTAAAAGAAAGTAAAGAAACAGCTCATGTTGGTACTGTTGCATATGACATTTTAAAAGAAGACGCTATTGAAGCAAATGGTTCTGGTGTTGATAGTGTATCTGGTGCTACTTTTACTTCTAAAGCATATAAAGATGCATTGGCTGATGCTGCAGAACAAGCTAAAGCAAGTGACTTAGATGGTTTCAAGAGCAATACAGTTGTTCATGAAGCACAAGATCCAATTGATGAAGAATATGATGTTGTTGTAGTTGGTGCTGGTGGTGCAGGTATGGGTGCTGCTGCACAAGCTGCTCAAAATGGTGATTCTGTTCTTGTAATTGAAGAAAACGCTGAAATTGGTGGTAACACATTAGTTTCTGGTGGACAATTCCAAGCCGTTGCAGATTACTTAGTATGGGATGCTGATAATCCAGACGCTACAAGTGCTAAATGGGATTATGATGGAAAAACATATGACAAAGTAAAGGCTGCACAAGGACAACTTTCAACTTTAAAGACAATTTTAAACTGGAACGAAGATGAATTCGATGAAGATTACTTCAAGGATAAAGAATATGTTCCAGGTGAAATTGATGAAGTAAGTAAAGCAGGTGTACATAAAGAATATTTAAGCACATTAAAAGCTTTAAAGAAAGAAATCAAAGCTTATGTAGATTGGGCAGATAAGAAGATTGCGGCTGGCGCAAAGGAAACAGATTTGACATTGTTCTCTACAGTAAATCTACATATCTTCCAAACATATTATGGTGGATTAAGACAATCTAACGATAAGAAGAGTTGGGTATATGGTAACTATGATCTCGTTAAGCAATTCTGTACAGATGGTACTGAATTAAAGACTTGGTTAGAAGATCAAGGTGCTAAGTTCAACGACGCAATCACAATTACTTTGATCGGTGCTCTATGGTATAGAGAAAATGTTAACCTTGGTGGTGATATCGATGGTGATGGAACTACAGAAGAAACAGGTAACTGGGGAACATATTTCGCTACAACAAAGAACACAATTCTAAATACATCTGATACTGCTAAAGATAACAAAATCATGACTCGTACAACAGCTAAGAGCTTGATTACAGATAAAGATGGTAACGTTACTGGTGTTAAGGCAACAATGTATGATGGAACAGAAGTTACAGCTACAGCTAAAAAGGGTGTAGTTCTTGCTTCTGGTGGTTATGCAGCTAACATCGAAAAAGTAATGGAAACAAATGAATATTGGGATGATTCCTATATCACAAAGACAACACAAACAACAAACAGATCTTCTCTAGTTGGTGATGGTATCACAATGGGTGAAGAAGTTGGTGCTGATACAACAGGTTTAGGATATACACAAATGATGCCTATTTCTTGGGTAGACAATGGCGATCTTGCTTTCGGTAATGGTTTATATGGTGTATATATCAACCCAACAACAGGTAAGAGATTCGTTGATGAATCTGCTGAACGTGATGTTTTATCTTTAGGTGAATTCGCAAATGGTGTATCCGCTGAAGGTGCACAAGGTGTATTCTTAGAATTCACAAATGCTGATACTGCTATTTCATATCCATATCCATATGATAAGTATGAAGGTAACAAAGCTGTTGAAATTTCACACGATGATGTAGAAGGTAGAGTTTACTACGTTTCTAGTGCTGATGAAATTCAAGAAGTTCTTGATAAATATGATATGAAAGCTGATCCAGAAGAAATTTATAAGACAATTGAAGCTTATGATAAATCTATCTTAGCTGGTGAACAGCCAAGTGATGGAATCGCTAAGGGACAATCAACTTCAACTGTTGGTACAGTAGATGCTTCAGGTAACTATTCATTAGAAGGACAATTATTACGTATTCGTGTTATGGCTCCTTCAACACACCATACAATGGGTGGTCTAACAGTAGATACTGAAAGACATGTATTAGATTCTGAAGGTAATGTAATCAAGGGCTTATACGCTGCTGGTGAAGTTACTGGGGGAATTCATGGCGGTAATAGACTTGGCGGTAATGCTATCGTTGAAATCTTCGTTTCTGGTAGAACAGCTGCTAATACAATTGATGCAGATAACAAATAAGATATTTCATTCTCTCGAAATATAGCATAAGACGCAGGCAATGTTGCTTGCGTTTTGTGCGTTTTAAATAACCAATACGTGATAGAATATAAATAAATGATTATAGTTAGAGGGGTTGGCTATATGGTTAAAAATTTTTTGAACTTTTTTATAGTTTTAACAATAACAATAGGATTGTTTCCTGTACAAGTGAATGCAGATGAAGAGCCTGAATATTTAGAGGTGGAAGATGGTATAGAAGAATATCTAGAAGATGGCTCTTTTTACTTTGGTAGTCAGAGTGCTGAATTTCCAGAAAACGCAACGCATGGTTATTTACTGAAAGTCGCTAGAAAAGGTGATGGGAATAGTTCGGCTAAGGTAAGAGTTACTTTTACGGATTATAGTGCGAAGTATGGAACGGACTATAAAATAGCTATTTATCAATCAAAAGAGAAAATTGAGAATACAAAAAACAGCCTCTCTGTAGCAGAAGTGATTTCACAAAATGAAGGTGTTGAAGTAACAGATAGTACAGAGGCAGTTGCGAGTGGTGAAAATCCAAATGCAGCTGATCCAAATGCCACTACAACACCAGATACTGAAGAAATTATAGAAAATTATGAAAACCTAACAGATGAAGAAAATGAACAATTAGATGCTGTTGTTGATAGTTTTTATGATGTTTTTGATATTGATACAACAAGTTCTGGTACTGTTGATAAAGTTGAGGAAACAGAAAAGACAGAAGAAACAGATAATTCTTTACAAACAAGTGAATTAGCTAAGGCTAGAAGTGAAGCAACAGGTTTAGCTTCTGATAAAGTTGCGATGGAAACGGGAAATGCTTCATTAGATGAACAATTAAATGAAGCTTTAATGTCTCAAACCGCAAATGAAAAAATTGTTTCTGAATTATCAGATGCATTAAATTCTGTTTATGTTGATTTAGAGTTTTCAGAAGGTGAAACAGAAAAATACATTGAATTCAAATTGAAAGATAATTCTATTTGTGATGGTGATCGTTTCTTTACTGCGAATTTATCTGCAGTTGACGGAAATACAACAATCAGTGATTTAAGTGGCTTCCAAGCAAAAATCATTGATGATGAAGAAGGTGTTCCTTCTACTGTAAGTTTTAGTGAAACAACATATTATCCAGAAGAAGGCTATGTAAAAGTAAAACTTGTACGTGAAGGTTCTATTAGTGATATGGCTACAGTTAACTTAACAACAAGTGATGGTAGCGCGACAAGTAGTCAAGATTATTCTAAAGTAAACGCAACAATTAGCTTTTTGTATGGATTATCTGAAAGAACAGTTAATATTCCAATTCGTAGTGATTATTTAGAAGAAGATACAGAGACTTTTAATCTTACAATTGATAACCCAGTGAATTGTGAAATTGGTACTGCAAATGCAACTGTAGTCATTTCAAAAGATGATGCAAGTTATTTGTTTGAAGAGAATAGTTTGAATTCTGAAGACGCAATTTCTTTAGCTTCTGTAAATGATACTGCACCATCTAAAGTGGATACAGTTTCTACTGACAATCACGGACAAGTAAGAGTAGGAGATGAGATTTCATTTCCTCGTGTCGAGAATGTCGAGTGGAGTAGTGCATTTTCCTATTCAAGACTTGTGAATGATCATTTGGAATTACACGTTGAAGAAGGTGGAAATGCTAGATATATGGAGGTGCAAGGTCATTCAAGCGTTCTTTCTCAAGCGATAATATCTGGATTCAATTCTTCTAGTGATGCACATGATAATTTGCCTCGATATGATTATGATGGAATCGTTATTGATTGGGAAAAGTCATCTACAAAACCATCTTGGAATGGTACGTATATTGGATTTAATGGGCATAATCATCCTGATCATTTAGATTGGGTTACAACAGATGAAAGATGGGATAGAAAGAACACAGCGATATATTCAAAGTATCGTACATTGTCTTCGTATTCCATTACCGCATTTAAGTGGCTTGGTTTTTCAGCTACAACAAAGGTGTATTCAGTAAAACCTATTTTACGTGCTTTTCATGTTTCTTTATTACAGGCTGATCCTTTAGAATTTGTGGATTCTGATGGAAAAATGAAATCGTCGGATGAAATTGCAGAGTTAAGAAATATTAGCGCAACGTATCTAAACAATGCTGGTGCAGATGGTATTAGTACATTATATTCTGGTGATTCTATTACTGTTGAATTACAGAATAAAGATTATAATCCAATTTATTTAAAAGGTATCGCAATTGTAAATGCAGATGGTGAAGAAAAAGTTCTTGTAGACAATTTATCTGAAAATACAGATTCTTATAGTATTCAATTGAATAATGATTTCTTGTATGAGAATGATGATTATGTAACTTATAAAGGGACAAATGTAGGTGGTCTTTCTGGTTCATTCAAAATTAAACCTATCTTAGGATATAAAGACTTAGAAGTTACAATTGATAATAGTGATAAAAGAGGCTATGTTGAAGCTTTGAATTGCCAACAAGAAGCCACAAAAGATGGTAATACAATCACTTATCATTATCATCGTGGAGATTATGTTCTTTTAAAACAATATATCAATGATGAATATAAAGGTGTATACAAACAAAATTCTATTACAATCAAACCTTCTCAAAATACTGCGAGAGATCAAAGTTTTAATGATGGTTCAAATGGATATGGTGAACGTTATATTAATGAAACAAAATTAGAAATCAAACCGAACTTCGTTGATATTAATTCAAGTTTAGTTGTTCGAGTGAAAAAGAGTGAAATTGATCAATTTAAGATATATGAATCTGGTAAAGGCGATTCTAAACTGAAAACAGTTTTGGATTATCCAAAGGTAACAGAAGATGATGATTATGTTGTTTATAACATTGCGGATAAAAAGGACTTTATAGCGAATAAATACTATGAGTTGTATGCCGATACAAAAGATAGTAGTTATGTTCCAGTGTGGTCTGTAGATACAAGTAAGGATAAATATGCACAGAATTCATTTGCGATACAAGGTAATATTGTGGGTGATAGTACCGTTGTTAATTTAACATTACAAAAAGCAGATGAAATGAAATACGCAATCAGTGCGAATGTAAGTTATAGTGAACCTCGTATTGGAAATCTAGAAACAAAGGTTGGATGGTTTAAGGCAAGTGGCGTTGTTGTTTCAACTGGATACAATGATAAACAAACAAATATTACAGATGATAATGGTGATGTTGTTGTAGGGCCTATTCAAACAATTAATGGATATAGAGTTCAATACAAGATGAATTATTCTGGTAAAGCAGAATATAGTAGTATCTTGGTTGATAATTCTAATGCGTCTACAATAGAAGCAGAAGGAGAATCTTGCCAAGAAATTAAATTGAATGATTTAGTGATTTCTTCATATAACACATCTGTTCCTTATATTTCATCCTTTATTGCCAAAAGAGTCTCTGGTACAGAAACTATAAGTACTAATGAAGTTGTTATAGATGATACAGAAGTTGTTTTAAATGCGTATATTTCAAATGATGGTTCTACATATACAGATGTAGATGGAAGTGAACATATTGAAAATGTCAAGGGTGTTGATTTCTATGTATACGATGGCACAACACATGAAGAAAAGTTCTATCTTGGAGCTGCTACACAGAATGAAACAGATTCTAATACTTGGAGTTTGAACTATGTATTCAATGCTGGTGAAAGCATGAAGTATCAACCTAGTGATATTATTTTCGCTAAAGTGACAACTAATAGAATCGTTGGCAAAGGGGGTGTTTACGATTTAGATGATAATTATACGGAAAAAACATATCTAAAAGAAACTGTATATGGTGCAGTTAATACAGGCTATGTATTTTCGCAGAATGATTACGTACAACCAGCAGAACAAAATTTACAATTTAAAACAGATATTGAAGTTGCTGATCTACCATATATCGGAAGAATTAATATGGATCTAAACTTAGGAAAACTACGTTTTTCTATGTCGAAATTAGAAGATGGTGGTATGCGCTTTTCCATTGGTGTCATTCCAAAAGCTTTTGGAAACAATGTAACGAAAGAGGGATTTGTCAGTGACACTGGCGAAGTTATCACGAAAGAAAACTTTCAGAGTTCTTTTAAAGATATGGCAACTACAATTAATGAAAGTAGTGCTAATGTAAATAATAAAAGTACATTCTTTGCACCAACTGTAATTCAAGCTAGACCATTTATTGGGTTTTACATTGATTTTAAATACACTTTTGTTCAAGATAATGAATCTGAAGCGAATGTAAGAAAAGTATTAACATGTGCAGGTGGAGGCGCATTTGTAGGTGGCTCAATATATGCTCGAAAAGCCTTCTATATGTTGATTGGTTATGTACCTGTTTATATTGGTGGAGATGTTTCGGCTGGTCTTGTTCTAGAACTTGGTATGCGGAAACAATACGCAACAAACTTAACATATGACCAAATGATAAATGATAACGCAGTTGATGAAAATTTCTTTGATTTTAGAATTCGTGCATATGCATACATGAGCTTGTATGTAGGTGCTGGCGTTTGTGGAACGATAGGTGTAAGAGGCGGTATCAACTATTATCCTAACTTTATATGGACACCAACAATTACAAATACGCATCCAAATTATCGTACAGTTGGTTATAATCATAAGTTCTATTTGAAACTATGGGCAGATGCAGTATTCTTTAGTATGCCAATTGTTTCTGTACCAATCAGTTCTTGGGATGTTGATGTGGGCTATTTTGAAGATGTAGAAAATGATGCGAAAAATGCTGAAGCAGGTACAACTTTAACAAGTCTTTCTAATGAAGATACTGAAGTAAAAGAAGTTGCGGAAGCATCTGAGTGGCTTGGCGATGAAGTGAATTTGAGAGCTTCATGGGGGTCTCCTACATCAAAAACATTGAGTGAAAATGGTTATGATAATAATTATCAACAATTGATTGATATTGGTAATAATAGAATTATGATGGTATTTGTTGATACTAGAGACAACAATACATATCCATTGGAACAAACAGTTTTAAAATATTCAATTTATGATGGTGATTCAAAAACTTGGAGCACTCCAGTTGTAATTGACAAAGGCAATACTGCAGACTTATATCCTTCTGTATGTAAAACGGGAGATAATAAAGTTACTGTTGCGTGGATGTCTCATGAAGAAAATATAGACTATCAAAAGAAAAAAGAACAGATTGATGCGTTAAGTGAAGATGAATATACAACTCTTCAAAAGAGTTATCTGCAAGCGCAAGATATTTATACGATTGATATTAATACGAATACTTTCGAAACATCAAATATAACAAGAATTACAAGTGATTTTTATTTCAATTCTACGCCAATGATTACGTATGATTCGCAGAGTGGAAAGATGTTAGTGTATTACTATAAAGCAGAAGTGACAGATAACTTTATGACTTCTGTTAATCCAATGCAGAATGGTGCGACATTAGCTTTCATGTTGTATGATTCTTCTACAAGTCAATGGAACCAAGTAGATAAAGATGGTATTAAACAAAAAGTTAACTCTATATCTGAATTTACAGATAACATGTCAGGCCAAAGTTTTGTGCCTTTATCCACGGAAGAACACCAAGATCCGATTATTTATGATTTGGATGTTACAACATTTAATGGTAAAGGATATTATGCATTTACTGTTGATGAAGATAATAACTTACAAACAAGTGAGGATCGTCATTTATATCTAGGTATTTACGATTTTAAAGAAGATAAGTTTATTTACAGTGGTAGAGTCACAAAAACAAATGGAATTGGTGAAACAAGTCCTAAGTTTGCGGTAAGTAACAATATTTGTTATCTATTTTGGAATGATCAAACAGGCCAAATCAACTATAAGGCAATGGAAGATACAACTCCAAACAACCAATCTGAAACATTCTTATATGAAATTCAGAATAATGGAAAGACTTTGGAATTTACGGATGATAATGATTCTGGATCAGGAACTTACACTGCATCGTTTAATTATGGATCGATATTCTCGGCATCTGATATTCCAACGATTACAGGTTATGAACCATTTGTAGATAATAATGGTGACTTATATGTAGCTTATACTCAAAATGTAAGTGAAGATGATACCCAAGAAAATGCATTTAATGCTGAAGTGTTTGTAACTGCGATGATTGATGACGGTACAAATAATGTGTGTTGGTCAGGTGGAGTTCAATTGACAGATACTAATGCATTTAATGAAACCCCAGTTATCGCAGCGACTTCTGAAAATAATTTAGTTGTTGTAAATTCTCAGTATCAATTCACTTCAAAAGATTCTGATGCGGAAATCACTGATAAAAAATTGATTTCAACAGAATTTATAATTGTTCCTTCTTTAGATGTTGAAGAACTTACATATACAACAAATTATGATGATGGAAGAATTCTTCCAAAGGCAAAAGATCAAGTAGCTTTAAATCTATCACTCAAGAATAGTGGTGTGATGGCTGCAGATGGATATAAAGTTGAAATTACGCCATTCTATGATGGTGATGTAATATCTAAATATTCCCTTTCTGTTGAAAATAAAAATGATAAGATTTTACCATCATCAACATCCAATATTAATTCATATTCTAATGGTGAATCAATCATTTATACAATTCCAGAAATTGTTAAGGATGTGACAAAATTGAGCTTTGATGTCAAAACAACAGAATATGATTCAAAAGGCAATCAAATTGGAAAATCTATTAGTCAAACTTTCACACCATTTGAAAGTGATCGTGAGTATGAAATTTCAGATATTGAAACAGAACAAACAAATACTGCGATTTATTTAGAAGGTACATTAAAGAATACTGGTAACGTAGCTACAAATACTTCAGATACAATTAAGGTATCATTCAATGATTACTATTTTGAATTAGGAAAATATGTATCATTTGGTGAAACAAATGTAGATGAATTACAACCTGGAGAAATGCAACGATTCAAGATCAAATTAGATATAGATGATAGCTATTTCAAATATGGTTCTGTCAATGTGAATGTTGGTGTAATGGATGAGGAAAATGAGATGCTTGATGGTAGCGTTAATACACTTGTTCAACTAGAAACACCATATAAGATTACAGTAAATGGAAATGATTTCTCTGAAACAAATTTAATTGCGGAATTGAATGTTGGCGACGAGCTTGAATTAAATGGTACATATAGCTCACAAGATTATTTTGGTGGAGGAACATTAACATATGCTTCATTAGATACTTCTATTGTTACAGTAGAAGGAAATAAATTGAAAGCAGTCAGTGTAGGTGAAGCGACTGTTGCGGTAAAAGTTGATTCATATGGTGGATACCAAGAAATGGTTGTTAAAGTTGTTGATAAGAATAATGATAAGAGCAATTCAGATTCTTCTGATTCTAAAATAACTCCGACTGCAACGCCTTCAATTTCAACGGATTCTAAGAAAACAAATAATGTTGATACATCAGATCCTTCTAATGTAGGACTTTATTGTTTCTTATTTATTAGTATGGCATTGTTAAGTGTAGCGTTGTTGTATTTTAGAAAATCAAGAGAAACGGAATAACGGAAAAAGGATGCTTACTATGACTGAATGACATAGAACATTCTTTTTTTATGGATTTATTGTTTTGGTTTGTATTTTATTTTGTATTGTTTAGGTGTTAGACCAGTATACTCTTTGAAGTTTCTAGAGAAATGAGAACGATCATGATAACCATTTGCTTCAGCGATTTGTTGTATATTCATTTCTGTTGTAAGTAGTAAATGAATGGCTTCTTCCATGCGTATGGATAATAGTTTTTTAGAAAATGAAATTCCAGTAATCTTTTTAAAACGATATGAAAGATAATCTGGATGATAGCCAAACTTTTTCGCAACAGATTCTAAAGTGATATCTCTATAATTGTCACCAATGTATTTCATGATCTTACCGAATTCATGTGTTTTACCCATAGTAGATTTTGGAACAATGAGTGTATTGTAATGATTTCTATCTAGGTATGTTAATAATCCTACAAGTAATAAGCGAATAAGTTTTTCATGATAGTTATCATCTTTATCAAATTCAGAATAAAGTAGTTTTAATATATTTGTGGCATCATCTCCTATTTTGGCGAAATATAAGTGTTCACCTTCAGCTTTTTTAGCGTGTAATAAATCATGGAAGATGGCACAATCTGAGATTTGAGAATCAAAGAGATTATCAAAGAAATCTTTTTCTATGTGATAAACAAGAAGAGATCTTTGTTTATTGGATTGAAAAGTAAGATCTTCTCTAGAAATAATCAAATCATTATATATTGCGTTAAATTGTTGATTGTCTAAAGTTATTTCACAATCTTCTTGGATAGAAATGATTGTGAAATAGGATGTTATACCATGTTCTGTTTTATTCGCAGTGATAGATTTCATGAATTGATTCTAACATATCATATAAGAAATGGCCACGTTTTAAATCGGTTATATCTATTGTTCACAAATTCACAATCTATTAAGATTTTTTTACTAAGAAAGGGAAAAGGGAATGAAAAAGAAATTATTATCATGCTTATTAGCTGGTGTGATGAGTGTCACTCTTTTTGGTTGCTCTAGTGCTACTGGTAGTACGAGTGGAGAAGTAAAAGATGGTACTTACACTGCTACAGCAAAAGGTTTTGAAAATGGTGATGTTAGTGTAACAATTACTGTTAAAGACGGAAAAATCACAGAAGCTGAAGTTGATTCTTCTAGCCAATCTAAAGGATTTGGCCAAGATGCAGCTGAAGGCTTAGCTGAAGAAATCGTTGAAGCACAATCTGGTGATATTGATGTCGTTTCTGGTGCAACTGCTACAAGAGACGCTGTTAGTGAAGCAGTTGAAGATTGTATGAAACAAGCTGGTTTCTCAACAGAAACAAAGAAAGGTGAAGATGAAACATTAGAAGCAGATGTTGTTGTCGTTGGTATGGGAGCATCAGGTACTACTGCAGCATTAAGAGCTGCAGAAGGTGGAGCGTCTGTCATTGGTATTGAAACAACAGAATCTATTGGCGGATTTGGTAATGCCGCTAAGGGTATGTTCGCAGTTGGCTCTGTAGAACAAGAAGATCGTTATGGAGATGATGAAACAACAGATGAAGAATATTGGTATGAACATTTCCAAGAACGTAACAACGAAGCTGGTAACGCAAAACTAATTCGTACATTTATCTCTGAAGCAAAGAATACTGTTTCTTACATGTTGAATCATGGTGTAGGTTTCTTCTTATCTAAGAAGCCACAACAGATTGCACATTTTGATACAGAAGTTGTATATCATAGATGGAACAATGCTGATCCATTCAAATATTTAGGTGAAGCAATTGAAGATGAAGGTGTTGATGTTCATTACAGCACAACAGCGAAGTCTATCATCGTTGATGAAGATGGAAACGCAGTTGGCGTTAAGTGTGAAAAAGAAGATGGTGGAACATTAACTGTTAATGCGAAATCTGTCATTATTTCTACAGGTTCTTTCGCTAACAATGAAGAATTGATGAAAGAAACATTAGGTGAAGATGTATACAATAACTGTAAAGTTATGGCTGGTACATATGTTCCTGGTGTAGATATGATGTGGGAAATTGGTGCTGATGAAGGCGAACTATTAACAATGAACCATGGTGTAGTAAGTGGTGTTGATGATGAAACTGCTTCTGAATTAACATTGAACTCTCCAATTCTTTGGGTAAATAACCAAGGTAAACGTTTCATGAATGAAGACCTATTGAAAGATACAGTTGATTTCACAACAACTGTAATCGCACAAGGTGGTACTGCTTATACAATCGTAGATCAAGCTACTGTTGATAGATGGACAGATACAACACAAGAAAATACTGGTACATGGATTCATTATTGGGATCAACATGGTATCGTAGGTGATGATGGTGAACCAACAATCTATCATGCACCAATCGCTGAAGATGAATGGTCAAGTAGTTTTGATAAGTTAACAGAAGCTGGTGAAGGTGGCGTATTCGATACAATTGAAGAAGCTGCAGAATTCATTGGATGTGATGCTGAAGACTTACAAGAAACAATTGATAACTATAATAGTTATGTAAAGAGTGGTAATGATGAAGAATTCTTCAAATCTAAGGATTCCTTAATCTATTCAGTATCTGAAGGACCATACTACGTAACTAGAGGTCACGCTGGTGTATTAGGTGCTTTAGGTGGTGTTAATACAAATGAAAAACTTCAAGTATTAAATACAAACCATGAAGTAATCAAGAATCTATACGCTACAGGTAATAACGTTTCTGGTATTTCTTGTGGAACATACCAAGATGTTGAAGGTGTAGGATTAGGTTTCTCATTAACTTCAGGAAGACTTGCTGGTATTGAAGCTGCTAGAAATGCAGGATATGAAGTAGAAGATGATACAACTGAATTAACTTCTACTGGTAAAGCTGCAATGAAAGAAGCTACAGAAAGAGGTATGCAAGGTACACAATGATTTTGGACCTATAAGGGTGGATCGTATGATTCACTCTTTTTGTTTTATCGAAACAAAAAAGAACAATTCATCAATTCATTCCAATTCCAAGTGTTGGATGATTTGAAAACTGCTCTATCTGAATCATATTCTAGAAAAGTGTTCACTAGAAGTTAAGTTGAAAATGACTTACAAAAACAAAAAAGAACGATTCGTTAAGTACACAAGGCTCCTATTGCCCAACCACCTAATTGATGTTCTTTCTGATAGATATTCTAGACAAAAATCCACTAGAAGTCAAAGTGAAATAAATCGTGTTTTGGAACTTTGTTTCGCGAATAATCATAGCTTTTTGTAACCACTTACATTAAAATAAAGTAAGTGAGAAAAGGAGATATAAAATGAGTTTTCCAAAAGGATTTTTATGGGGTGGCGCAACTGCTGCCAATCAGTATGAAGGTGGATATTTAAGTGGCGGAAAGGGCCTAGCTGTGGCGGATACTTTAACAGGTGGTGATGGTATCCATGGTATTCAAAGAAAGTTTATCGTTGAAATGCCAGATGGAACTAGAAAAGAATTCGGCAACCGTGATGAAGTTCCTGCAGGCGGTAAAGCTATTGTAGATCCAAATGTATATTATCCAAGCCATGTCGCAACAGACTTCTATCATCATTGGAAAGAAGATTTAGGATTATTTGCTGAAATGGGATGTAATGTATATCGTATGTCCATCAACTGGACAAGAATCTTCCCTAATGGTGATGATGCTCAACCTAATGAAGAAGGCTTACAGTTCTATGAAGATGTATTTAAAGAATGTAAGAGATTAGGTATGGAACCATTAGTTACAATCTATCATTTTGATTGCCCATTACATTTGGCAAATGAATATGATGGTTGGGTTTCTAGACATACATTAGAAGCATTTAAGGTTTACGCAAAAACAATTTTCACTCGTTATAAAGGACTAGTTCATTATTGGTTAACAATTAATGAAATCAACATTAATACAAACTTCATGATGAATGGTGTTCATGAACATCTAACAAATAAACAAAATGCTGAACAATGCAGATGGCATTTATTTGTAGGTAGTGCATATGCAGTAAAAGTTGGTCATGAAATCGATCCAGAAAATAAGATTGGTTTAATGATTGCACATGGTGCTACATATCCATATTCTTGTAATCCAGAAGATGTATGGGCTGAATTAACAGGAGCTCATGAACAAAAGTGGTTCTATGGTGATGTTCAAGTAAGAGGATATTATCCTGCATGGAAAGTTAAGGCTTTAGAAAGAGCTGGTATTACAATTCAAAAAGAAGAAGGAGAAGATGAACTTCTTAAAGAAGGAACAGTCGATTTCTATTCATTCTCTTATTATTCTTCACAAGTATTTGCTGCACATCCTGAAGAACATGGTGTATCTGAAGGTAACCAAACAATGGGTGTAAAGAATCCATATTTGAAGGCAAGTGAATGGGGCTGGACTGTTGATCCACTAGGTTTAAGAATTAACCTCAATCAAATTTGGGATAGATATCAAATTCCAATGATGATCGTTGAAAATGGTTTAGGTGCGATTGATAAAGTTGAAGAAGATGGTTCTATCAATGATGACTATCGTATCAACTATATGAGAGATCATATTAAAGTCATGAAAGAAGCTATTGAAGAAGATGGCGTTGATTTGATTGGTTATACACCTTGGGGTCATATCGATCTTGTTTCTGCTGGAACAGGTGAAATGAGAAAGAGATATGGATTCATCTATGTCAATAAAGACGATGATGGAAACGGTGATCTTTCTAGAAGTAAGAAGAAGTCATTCTTCTATATGCAGAAAGTATATAATTCTAACGGTGAAGATTTAGACTAATGATACAATATACTCGCTTGGATAAACTAAGCGAGTTTTTTAGAAAAGAGGAGGATATTATGAGTGAAGTAATACAAACAATCAAAGATAGAAGAAGCTGTAGAAAATATAAGGATACAATGATTCCTAAAGAAGATATTTCAGAAATCATTGAAGCTGGATTGTATGCTGCAAGTGGTATGGGTAGACAATCTACAATCATTTTGGCGATTACAGATAAAAAAGAACGTGATCAATTATCAAAGATGAATGCATCAATTATGAATTCTAACAATGATCCATTCTATGGTGCACCAGTTGTACTTGTTGTATTAGCGGATAAGAATGTTCCTACCGCGATATATGATGGATCACTTGTTATGGGAAATTTAATGCTTGCAGCTGAAGCAAAAGGAATTGGTTCTTGTTGGATCCATAGAGCGAAAGAAGAATTTGAAAGTGAAGAAGGAAAAGATCTTTTGAAACAACTTGGTATTGAAGGAGAATATGTAGGTATTGGCCATTGTATTTTAGGATACGTTGATGGTGAAAAAATAAAAGCAGCAGAAAGAAAAGAAAATAGAGTTTATTGGTTGTGAATTAGAAAAGAGGGAAGCTAGATTGTGGCTTCCTTCTTTGTTGAATTAATGTTTATGCATTTGAAAAAATAGTGTGGATTACTATAGATTAAGTAAGTAGTTACTGATAAACTGTAGTGTGTAGTTTAAAGAGGTGTTATTTTATGAAGAATGGGAATCGTGTTATTAAGTCCATCTTGTTAGCAGTCTTAGGAGCAATTCTATTAAGCTTCTCTGTTTTGTTTGCACATAATCAATTAGTTACAAATAATCAATTGAAGAATAATCATGAAAAGTTAGATTTAATTGCGTCAAAGATTGAAAAAAGTAAATCTGATGAAGAAGAAATCACAGCTGTTTATGATGAAATGTATCAATCAAAAGTAGATTCTTTAGCGTTTCAATTGAGATATATCACAGATATTGATTTAAATGATACTTACGCTAATGAAATGCGAGAAGTTTATAACATTGATTATCTTGTTGTAGAAGATGATGGAAGTGTGATTGCACAAGCTGGTGAAAAAATTGATGATAGTGAAGAACCTAGAAGTTATAGTGCAGTGATTGATGGAAAGAAAACAATTTCAATTCAATTAAGCAGTGATACTTTAAATGCGAATCTAGAACAGAATGCATCTTTAAAAGATGTATTAGATAATGTGAATGTAGGACAATCTGGTTTCATGCTAGCATTTCATACAGAAAAAGGAACAGTTCTATTTTCTCAAAATGAAGATGAAATTGGACAGGATGCTTCTAGCTATGGTGTAGATGTTTCTTCTTTGAAAGATGGAGAAGATACAACACTAAGTTACAATGGGGTTGATTATTTAGCTTCTTGTAAAAAAATAGATAAAGGAATGATTGTTACTGTTGTTCCTGAATCAGAAATGAGAGCGAATGATATGTATACGCTTATCATTTCATTAGTTGTTTATGGAATTTTTATGAGCATTATCATTCTTTATTCCACTTTCTTAAAAGAAGATGTTCAAAAGAAAGAAGAAAAAGAAGAAGACGCAAAGAAGAAATTAAACAAAAAATTAACAGGTCTTGTTGTTACGGGAACATTATTATCTTTTGGTATTACTTTCTATATGCAGACTTTATTTACTTTGTCTGAACAGTCCATCACAAATAATCAGCGTGGAACAGAATTGTTAGCTGCATTAAAAGAAAATGATGAAACATTAGAGAGACAAAAAGAAGAATATAATGAACAATATTCTCAAAAATTAGATGAAGTTACATATATCATTGCACATATGGATCAATCTAAATTAACACGTTCTTTTATGACTGAATTAAAAGATGCATTAGATGTGAATTCTGTCATGTACTTTGATTTAAATGGTAATGTTATTGCGGCAAATACAGATAACTGGAGTTATTCCATTAGTAAAGATGAGAATGATCAATCTTATGAATATTGGGATATTTTAAATGGAGAAAGAACAAAGATTATTCAAGATGTACAAAAGAATGTAAATGGAAATCTAAGACAATATATGGCTGAAGCTGTACAAGATGATTCCTATCATACAATTGGTATGGTTACGATGAGTGCAACTCCTGAACAATTAGAAAAGGCTACAATCAATACAGATACAAAAACAGTACTAGAAGGCATTAGTACAGGAAATCACGGATTTGCTTTTGCGGTAACACAACCAGATGATGATTCATCTTCTACATTTGTATATTTCCCTAAAGAATCTTTGATTGGTAAAAGTGTAGAGAAGTATGGAATGAATACATCTCAATTAGTAGCTGATTATAATGATTTTATAAAAATTGATGGAACATCTTATTATTGTGCATCAGGTACTTATGGAGATATGGTTACATATATTGCGGTTCCATTGAGTGCTTTAAATATTACTGCTTTACCTATTTCGTGTATTACAGCTGGTTTCTTATTCGTATTTATGCTTCTACTATGGTATTTCTATAAACATGAAAAAGAACCTGTGATAGAAAATGAAAAAACAGATACACAAGAAAATGAACAGATAGATGTAGTGATGAGTGATGGAAGAGTTGCGAAAACACGTTCTATTGGTTTTAGATGGACACATTCGGATATTCAATGGGATTCTAAAACGGCTGGTCAAAAAACAACACAAGTAGTCAATATGATATTAACAGTATTAGCGTTTATTGTGATGATACTTGTTGTATTCCAAGATTCATTCTTTAGTGATGATTCATTATTTCACTTTATTCTTGCGTGTCAATGGCAGAATGGAATCAATATATTCTCAATTACATATTGTTTGTTGATAGTAATCTGTGTGATAGAAATTTCTATCATTGTAAGAAAATTCATTATGTGGATCGCACATAGTTTGAACGCTAAGGGTGAAACAATTTGTAGATTATTAGACAATTTCATTAAATTCGCTACGATGATTGGATTGTTCTACTTTGCCTTATCAACGTTTGGTGTAGATACTTCAACGTTAGTTACTTCTGCTGGGATATTAACATTGATTGTTGGCTTAGGTGCACAATCATTAGTAAGTGATATTTTGGCTGGATTATTTATTGTATTTGAAGGTGAATTCCAGGTTGGAGATATCGTTACAATTGATGGATATCGTGGAACAGTCGTTGAAATTGGTGTGCGTACAACAAAAGTGAAAGAGGGTGCAGGAAACGTAAAGATCTTTTCCAATAGTAGTGTAAAGAATGTATTAAACATGACAAAAGATTATTCTGTTGTTGGATGCGATATGAGTATTGAATATGGTGAAGATCTAAGATATGTAGAAAAAGTTCTACAAGAAGAATTTCCAAATATCAAAGCGAAGTTACCTGCTATCGTAGAAGGCCCATTCTATCGTGGTGTATCTGAACTTGCGGATAGTGCAGTTATTATTAAGATTATTGCGAAATGCACAGAAGCAGATCGTATGCAGTTAGATAGAGATTTACGTCGTCAGTTAAAGCTTATATTTGATAAACATAATATCAATATTCCATTCCCACAAGTTGTTGTGAATCAACCAACAGAAGATATTCATGAAACAACAAAGAATCAAGATAAACAAGTTGAAAAGTTTGTAGAAAAACAAAATCAAGAATTCAAAGATACAGGAATTAAAGAAGAATGAAGTTAAGAGTGTGTGCTTTGTGGCATGCACTTTTTTGGAATAATGTTCCAATTTGTTCATAAAAGAAAGTTTGGATGACATAGAAGTGTTAAAATATTGATAGCTAGGGAGAATATTATGGGAACATCAACAATTGTAGAAAGGTATAGAAAGTGGGTCATTCAAAGAGGTACAGAATCTTTTCCAGTAACTGAAAATGAAGAAGGAAATCTAGAAATTGAATCGAAATATGGTTTGGGACGTGTAAACTTCTATGATGAAGATGTCATTGAACTTCGTATTGATTTGATCCGTGAAGAAAAGACAGAATTTTTTCTGCATTTTCAATTAACAGATTTAAAAAGAGCACAAGATCTTTATGTTGAAATGGAAGAAGCAATGCGTAATCTAAAAGATAAGCATATTGTGAAAATTCTTTTAACATGTACGAGTGGATTGACAACATCTTATTATGCTGAACTATTAAATAAAGCGGTTGAAACTTTATCATTGAATTATACTTTTAGAGCAGTTTCATTTAATAAGATTGCGGAAGAAGGAAAAGGGGAAGATTTAATTCTATTAGCACCACAAGTTCATTATGCACGTAAAAAAGTACAAGAAATGTTTCGTAATACAGCAGTTCGAAATATTCCTGCACAAACATTTGGAAAGTATGATACTGGTTCATTGATTGAACTAATTAAAGGTGAATTACAAGAAATTGATGAAAAACAAACCCCAAAAGCAATTCGTACACAAGCATTCTTTGAAACAAATAAAAAGATATTAACAATTGGTTATATTAACGGTGGCGAAGGTGATGATGGGAAGATTATCTATCGTTACTATAAAAATGGAGATATTGAATGCAGTGGAGAATGTAGTGCGGGCAGAGTGAAATTAGAGGATCTAGAAGATATTATTGATCCATTAATTGAAAAATATCCAGAAATCGAAACGATTGGGTTGAGTTTGCCTGGTTCTATTGAACATGGTGTTGTTTATTTAGAAGACCATCCAATTCATCGGAAAAATGTTGGTGAAGTCTTAAAAGAAAAATATCATAGAGATGTATTCCCGTTTAATGATGCGAATATGATTGTTACTGGAATCTATTGGCTAGAAGATCGGTACAAATCAGTTGTTTTATATTTCTTGCCAAAAGAATCTTATAGAGCAGGATGTGGAATTGTTGTGAATGGACATTTGATACGTGGTAGACAAAACGTTGCGGGTGAAGTTGGATATGTTGAAAAGATTATTCAATTTTCAAAAGATCCAGAATTGTTGATTGAAACAGAAGAAGGAACTGCAGAACTTGTAGCGAAATCATTGATTTCTTTAATTAGTTCGTTAGGTCCTGAAGCTATTTTTGTCTATGCGAATAAAATAAAAGATGTAAATCAAATAAGAGAAGAAATCAAAAAATACATACCAGATGAATTTATACCTGATTTGGTTTTAGTGAATGATATTCGTGAATATATGATGACTGGTACATTTTTAAGATGTATTTGGAAATTAGATGATATCAAGCGTAAAACTTTTGGTTTAACACATAATCCTTATCAACAATGAAATTCCTTGGTAAAATATTAACTCAAAAAGGAAGTGTGATATATGGACGCAAATGAACGTAAACAAAGAGTAATGGACGCAACAATGAGAATCGTAGCTGAAAAAGGATTAGAGACTTTTGCGGTACTACAAGCAGCGAAAAAAGCTGGTGTAAATGAAGCACTTGTTTATAGAGATTTTTCTACAAAAGAGAATTTATTGTTTGAATGTTATGACTTGGTCGCTAGTGAAGTTGCACAGTTGTATCAAAATACACCTGTATTGAATATAACAAATCCAAATGAAGTGATGTCACAAATTCATGACATGTGGATTGCTTACTTCTCTTTCTTAGTAAAGAATGGATATAAGACGATCTATTATCAAAGTTATCGTGATTCAAATCATATTCATACATATATTGAAAAAGAAAAACAAGGAAAAGCTGTACAATTTACAGATTTCTTAAATGCGATTGGACCAGTGTTTGAACATATTCCATTACCTAAAGGAATGACAATGGATTATATTTGGACATATATTATGGACACCTCTGCGATATTTGCGAAAAGAGTCATTCGTAAAGAATTACCGGATACAATAGAATCATATGAGAATATTTGGAATTTGTTAGCGTTTGGTATTGTGAATTTCTTTGAACATTGAGATGTAATGAGATAGAATTATCTTAAAGAACACGAGGTGTTTTATGAAAAAAGATAAAGATAATAAAAAAGAAGTAGAACAGGAAGAAAAGCCTGTCATTGTATTGTCATTTGATGGAACTGTTTTAGATACAGAACCGGCAATTATTGCGACGTATCGAGAATTGTTTGATCGCCATCATAAGAATGATTTATTCACAAAAGAGATTGAACTAGCTGCTTTAGATGATTCTGTATATTCTGTAATGGAATATTGTTTTCCAGAAGAAGATACAAAGAAAATGGTAAATGAATATAATTCGTGGCAAAGAAATCATTTGAGTGATTTGATTCAACCAATGCATGGAATCAAAGATTTATTGAAGTGGTTGAAAAGACATGGTTATAAAGTGGCAACCGTTTCTACACGTGAAAGAGCATCCATTGTTGAATTATTAGAGCACGCACATATGATTCAATATTTTGATGTCATTATTGGTGGCAAACGCAGTAGAGAAGTTGAAACGGATGGTTTATTAACAGCACTAAAACTATTAGACGCAAAACATTGTGTTTATGTATCTGATAGTTCTGCGGAAATTATGACAGGAAAAGATGCAGGTGTATTTACAGTTGGTTTTGCATCTAATCCAGATAAGGCGAAATCCATTGTTGAAGAAAGACCGGATTTTGCGACTGCAGATTTAAGCCAAGTGAAAAAACTATTAAAAGGTGAAGCTTTGTGGCTAGCTTATGATATTCAATATCCTACAGAAGAAGTAGAAGAGGCACCAAAAACAAAGAAGAGTAAAAAGAAAAAAGAGAACTAGAGCATTTAAATTCAAATGCTCTTTTTAAAACTTTGTAATGTTGTGTAATGTTAATGCTTATTTTTGATGTTGAAAAACGTTAAAAAACTGCATAAATAAGCGGTTTGTAATGTTTGCGTAATGTTGTGTAATGTTGTTGTAATGTTGATGTCTATTTTTTACCGTTAACTTCTAACAAAACTTATACATCTAAAAACGAAAAGTCTAAAATTTGCG
>CAVFDO010000012.1:0-29865 GCA_963621095.1 bacterium | reverse complement strand
ATTCATCCCCGACTGAAAAAAGTTTCAGTCAGGGTATTCTTGCCTAAATAATAAATCATATTGTTTAATTTGTTGTTTTAAAGCATCATCTAAATATTCTTGATAATTCGTTTTAATAAAATCTATTGCTTGATCATTTTCTACTTCAATCATATAAACTCCTGTTTTGAGTTTACCAAAATACCACAAGAAAAGGAATCCCTTTTAGAATTCCTTATTTCTTTTTCTTAAGCAAGAAATATGCGATTGTGCCAACGACAACGATTGTTGCGATACCTGCGCCTACATATACAAGCGTGTTATTTGTTGTGTCTGTAGTTGTAGATGAAGATGTTGTAGTAGCTGAAGGAGTTGCTTCAGTACTATTTGTGTTGAATGTTGTAGAAAGGTTGTATGTGCTATCAAATCCAGAACGATCGATATATTCTGTAGATAATGCGTTATCTTCATCTGTTGTAAATTCTGTACTATATGTACCTTCTACTGTAATTGTATAGTCACTTGTTCCTTCTAAGATTGTTTTACCATTGTTTACAATTGTAACTGTTTTACCATCTGCATCTACAATCTTTCCACCTTCTTCTACATTGAGATTTGTTACTGTAGAATCACCTGTAACGACCCACTTAGAATCAGATGAAATATTCATTGTGATATTGGAATCAGCACTTGTAGAACTATTCGCATTTTGTGTAATGCTTGTAGCACCTGTATATGTTGTTTGTTCTAACAAGTAAATATCTGCGCTAGAAATAGAATCTACTGTAATATTTCCATTGAGTGTTTCAGATAAACCTGTGAATTTAAGCGTTGCACCATTACTACCTGCACTACCCCAACCGTTTGAATCATTACCTTCTACTTGTAATAGATTTACATTATCAGAATCAAAAGATAATAATGTAGAAGACAATACAACATTCGCATCTGTATTTGTTACATAGAACATTGATCCAGAATCAATCGTTGTAGATAAGATAGAATTGCTTGCTTCAAATCTAGCTTTTTCTGAAGCAGATGTATCCGCATCACCACTTGTGGATTGATAGATAATGACCCCATTTTTAATAGGATCACTACCAGAAATTGCATTGTTTGTGGAAGATAATTGAGAGTTATAGATGTAGATTTTATTCAATCCTTCCATACCAGCAATCTGAGAACCTGTCGCTGTACCTGTGACGTTATCTACTTCTACATCCCCTGTAGAATACAATAATGGAGAGCCACTACCTGCAGTTGATAATTCAGAATTTGTGACAGAAACATTTCCACCACCTCTATCTGTGGCAATAGATGCACTATGATCACCTTGTGTTGAAATCGTCATTTGATTGGCAATGATTGTTCCACCATATGTAGCATCTAATCCTCTTGAATTACCTGCAGTTGTTGAAATCGTATCATTGTTTGCGTAAACAGTACCATTATCTGTAGCGAATATTCCATTACTTCCTTCACTTGTTGCGTTTAATGTAGAGTTAGAAATTTTCGTTAAAGATTCTGAGCCTACTGTTAAGGCAATGGAATTCAAACCATAAAAATTACAGTTATCTCCATTTGTATCATCACCACTCTTTGTGAGAGTGCCATTATCAACGGTTAATGTACCACCATCTTGTGCTAGTGCCACATTTTGATCTGATTCTGTTGCTTCCAATGTTTCATCACTAGATGAATTTTCACTACCTGAAGCAGTTAATGTTCCTGAATAAGATCCACTGTAATCAAATGTTTGTGTGTTAGCACCTTCACCACCTTGTGGACCTTGTCCATCTGGTGGTGTTTGCCCTTCTCCATTTTCTCCACTTGGCATATCTGGTGGAGTTTGTCCATCAGAACTTTCTCCATCTGGTTTTTCTGGTGGTGTACCACTATCACTACTTGGTGGTTGGTTATCATTTTCAGCATAGATATTTAATGTATTCATTGACGCAATAGATGTTGTTAATAAAGTCGCTAATAAAGTTGTTGTTATTTTCTTGTTCATATCTTTTTACCTCGCAACAATATAGTAGCTCAATTGCGATGAAAATAAGTGATGGTTACCTGAAGTGTTTCTGAAGGATTAATGTACAATCATAGCTACAATAAAACCTACAATACTACCTACTAATACCTCATTAAATTTGTGACCTAACTTCTCATTCAATTCAGTTGGTATTTGTAATTGACGATTGATTTGATTGATTGCTTTGGCGTGTAATCCACATTGATATCTTAGATTCAATGCATCATAGATCACAATGAACGCAAAGATACAAGTAATCACAAAACAAGTAGAATGCATACCTTCATGAATTCCAACAGATGTTAATAACGCAATCACTGTTGCGGAATGTGAAGAAGGCATTCCACCTGTTCCTGTTAAACGATCTTTTGTATATTCTTTATTTAAAACAGATAACAATACTTTTGTTACCTGTGCTACTAACCAAGCTAAAAAACATGTAAATAATATTTTCATAAAACCTCCGTATTTCGTTGTATCACTTTATTCATTATGAAATGTGATTTTCATATGAATTTTCATATAGAATTGTTAATTTTCTTTATAATTCATATAAAAAGTAAGAAAGTTCTAAAATGTTATTTTTAAGCATTGAAAACCTCAAAAAAACTGATAAAATACGTAAGTCAGCAATGATAAGAGAAAGAATATAGGAAACTTGATAGCGAACTTTGGATGGTGTAAGCAAAGGCAATTGGAATATATTTGTAAGGCTCTTTAGCAAAGACCGTTAATCGCGTTAAAGATGAATGAAGGCAACGTAAGTTGTGAATTAGGGTGGTACCACGAAGTAGCTCTCGTCCCTATGGTGATGAGAGCTTTTATATTGTTAGGAGGAAAAGTATGGCAGAAGAATTAACAAAAGAGGAAAAAGCAAGAATTAAAGAAGAACGTCGTAAAGCTTTCTTAGCAGCACATCCTGAACTTGCCGCTAAACAAAAAGAAGCTGAAGAAAAGAAAAATAGCGCAAAGAAAAAGATTGAAGAAATCAAAGAAACTGTTGATACAGTTGTTATGAATGACCAACAACAAGCACGTATTGATAAAATGAATCAATTACGTGAAATGGGCATTGATCCATTTGGACAAGGATATGATGTAACACATCATGCATCCGATATTAAAGAAGCATATGAAGCTTGTTCTTTAGAAGAATTAGAACAAAATAACAATGAAGTTTCTATTGCGGGTAGAATCATGTCTAAGAGAAGAATGGGTAAATTAGGTTTTATTCATTTATTAGATCGTTCTGGTAGAATTCAAGTTGTAATCAACCAAAGAATTGTTGGTGATGATATTTATAACTTATTTAAGATGAGTGATCTTGGAGACATTATTGGTATCAAGGGTAAAGTTATTAAGACAATGGCTGGTGAACTTTCTATTGAAGTACATGAATATACACATTTATGTAAAGCATTAAGACCATTACCTGAAAAGTTCCATGGATTAACAGATAAAGAAGAAAGATATAGAAGAAGATATTTAGATTTGATTATGAATGATTCTTCTAGAGAAGTTGCAATTTTAAGACCAAGAATTATTTCCGCAATCAGAAGATATATGGATTCTCATGGATATATTGAGGTAGAAACTCCTATTCTATCCCCTATCTTAGGTGGTGCGAGTGCTAGACCATTCGTTACACATCATAACGCATTAAATAAAGATTTCTATTTAAGAATCGCAACAGAATTAAACCTAAAGAGATTATTAGTTGGTGATTTAGAAAGAGTTTATGAAATTGGTAGAATCTTTAGAAATGAAGGTATGGATTTAAAACACAATCCTGAATTTACAACAATGGAAGCATATTGTGCTTATTCTGATCTAGAAGGAATGATGCAATTTAATGAAGAATTATTCCAATTCGTTGCGGAAGAAGTATTCCATAAAACAGACTTTGAATTCATGGGTAAGACAATTTCATTAAAGGGACCATTCAAAAGATGGAATATGGTAGATGCTGTTAAAGAAGTAACTGGCGTTAATTTCTGGAAAGAAATGACAGTAGATGAAGCTCTAGCTTTAGCGAAAGAACATCATGTAGAAGTACTCCCACACCAAAGAACTGTTGGTAATATCATTTCATTATTCTTTGATGAATTCTGTGAAGATAAGATTGAACAACCTACTTTTGTATGGGGACATCCAATTGAAATCTCTCCTCTTGCCAAAAAGAATCCAAAAGACCCTAGATTTACAGAACGTTTTGAACTTGAAATCATGGGAATCGAAATGGATAATGCATTTGGTGAATTAAATGATCCAATCGATCAAAGAAAGAGATTTGAAGATCAATTAAAAGCTAAGGAATTAGGTGATGATGAAGCAAGTGATATGGATACAGATTATGTAGAAGCACTTGAATATGGTCTACCTCCTACAGGTGGTATTGGTATTGGTATCGATCGTTTTGTGATGTTATTAACTGGTATGGAAAGTATTAGAGATGTACTTTTATATCCAACAATGAAACCAAGAGAAGACTAAAAGAAACAGATACGGAATAATGTATTTTATTCCGTATTTTTTTAGAATTTTCTTTTTATTAGAAAATGCTATAATCTTATCTAGGAAATAGCTTATGACAAAGAAAAAGAATCACAGAAAAATAGGAAACAATCTATCAAAAGTATTATTTGGAATATTAGGTTTATTAATTATTACATTAGTAGGAATCGTTTTATTCAATAAATGGGAAGTTATTATAGATTTTAATGAGAATGATGAAATTCATGCTCAATATGGAATGCCATATGAGCCTGATGGAATCAGTGCTGAATATACAGGTACTATTCTAAAGTTTTATAAAAAACCAGCGAAAGTAACTGTTGATACTTCTCAAGTTGATTTCAATCAATTTGGTGAATATACCATTTCCTATACTGCAACATATAAAGATAAATCTACAACTATCAAAAAGAAGCTTATTGTAGAAGATACAATTGGACCAGACATTCAATTAACAAGTACACCAGATGCTTATACTGTTTATAATCATTCTTATGAAGAAGAAGGATTTAAGGCAATTGATAATTATGATGGTGATGTTACAGATAAAGTAGAATCAAAAGAAGTTAATGGAATGGTTTATTATACAGTTACAGATTCTAACGGAAATACATCTACTGCTAGAAGAAAAATCACATATGATGATCGTAAAGGTCCTGTCATTACATTAAATGGTGGAGATGAGCTCAATACATTTAATGGTCAAGAATATAAAGATGATTATACGGCAATAGATGATTGTGATGGAGATATCACATCTAAAGTACAAGTCGAAGGAACTGTAGATACAAATACAAATGGAGATTATGAATTAAAGTATACAGTGACAGATGAACATGGAAATACTTCAACTGCAACTAGAAAAGTTCATGTCATTGATAAACCAGTTAATAACGATGGAACAGCAGAAGGTCCTAAAGTTATCTACTTGACGTTTGATGATGGACCATATAAATATACAGATCAATTATTAGATATCTTAGATAAATACAATGTTAAAGCAACTTTCTTCACAACAAGTGCTTATCCAAATTATGCTTATTGCATCACAGAAGAAGCAAAACGTGGTCATACAGTTGCGGTACATACTGCTAGTCATAACTACGCACAAATCTATTCCTCTGCTGCAGCATATTGGGCAGACTTTGATAAACAAAATGCTGTGATTGAACAACAAACTGGTTCTAAAACAAACTTATTTAGATTCCCTGGTGGTTCAAGTAATACAGTATCAAGAAACTATTGTTCTGGAGTTATATCACAAATCGCAAGTGATGCGAAAGCAAAAGGTTACGTATATTTTGATTGGAACGTATCCAGTGGTGATGCGGGAGAAACAACAGATACAGATGTTGTATTCAATAACGTAACTTCACAAGTTGCCGCAAACTCTAAATATGGGAAACCAAGTGTTGTATTACAACATGATATTAAAGAATTCTCTGTGAATGCAGTTGAAAGAATTATTCAATGGGGATTAGAAAATGGATACTCTTTTAAAGCTTTAACTGCAGATAGTTATACAGCACATCATTCTATTGGAAACTAAAGGATGCCTAATCGCATCCTTTTTCTGTACAGAAAAAGACAGAAATGAATCTGTCTTTTAGAGAGCTAATGAAGCTGTAATAATTGCCATGGAATATACTTCAATCGCATTACATCCACGAGATAAGTCATTGATTGGTGCATTTAATCCAAGAAGAATTGGACCATATGCTTCAAAGTTACCTAATCTTTGCGCAATCTTATAACCAATATTACCAGCATTGATATCAGGGAAAATAAATGTATTTGCGTGACCAGCTACAGGAGAGTTTGGACATTTTGTTCTAGCTACTCTTGGAGCAACAGCTGCATCAAATTGTAATTCACCTTCAATTGGAAGATTTGGATAAGCTTCTTTTGCCTTAGCAGCAGCGTTCTTCATCTTATCAACATCTTCGCCTTTACCAGAACCTAATGTAGAATAGCTTAAGAAAGCAACCTTTGGATCAATACCAAACTTCTTAGCACATTCTGCAGTTTCTCCGGCGATTTCAACTAAGTCATCTTCAGTTGGTTTAATGTTAATAGCACAATCCCCCATCGCTAATACTTCATTTTCACCTGTTGCGGATGGTCTAACTAGAATAAAACAAGATGATACAATTTTATTTCCAGGTTTTGTTTTGATCAATTGTAATGCAGGACGTACTGTATCAGCAGTGGAATAAGTAGCACCACCTAATAACGCATCCGCAATACCCATCTTTACTAACATTGTTCCAAAGTAGTTAGCACCCTTTAAGATCTTACGTGCATCTTCAGGTGTAACGCCTTTGCTTTTTCTCAATTCACAGAACATATCAACCATTTCATCCATACGATCAAAATTCTCAGGATCAATGATTTGTGCTCCACGAATGTTATAGCCACTCTTTTCAGCAGCGTCTAATACTTTTTCTTCATTTCCTACTAAAATAGGACTTAGAAAGTTACTTGCGAGTAATCTAGAAGATGCTTCTAAGATTCTAGGATCTTCACCTTCTGTAAAAACAATTTTCTTAGGACTCTTTCTAAGTTCATCAATCATTTGGCCAAAACCATTCATATTTTCTTTTCCTCCATGATTTTCGTGCTTATTTATTTTAACGCAATTATTTTTAGATTCAATTTTGTGAAAACGCTATCAATCAAACGCAAAAAAATAGCACAAAATCTTTTAGATATGTGCTATTCTTTTCCATTAATTTAGTGCTGCACCTAAATCGTTACAAGCTACTGTAGCTTCAGCGTCAGGTGCATAGTTTGCGATAACACCATCATTGACTAGATTTGCACCATCTGCACGTACGCGATCTGCCCAAGTCTGCATCCATTCACCTACGCCCCAACCATAGCTTCCAAATAGTCCAACTTTTTTACCATTCAACATTGTTTCTACACTAGCAAACATTGGTTCAAATGAACCTTCATCTAATTGTTCAGCACCCATTGCAGGACATCCAAATGCGAATGCATCATAGTTGGCAACATCACTTGCTGAAAAAGCTGTACAATCAATTACATCAGCCTCTCCACCTGCATTTCGAACACCATCTGCGACAGCCTCTGCCATCATTTGTGTGTTTCCTGTTGAAGAAAAATATACAACTGCAACTTTACTCATAATTCTATACCTCCTTGTTGTTGTGTATTAAGCAACCGCTATTTCTTCTAGCGGTATACCTGCTTCAAATAAATTTAAATTTTGTTTTGTGACAGAATCATAAAGTTCAAATAACTTTTTAGCTTGTTCCACATCTCCATAAACTTTCCAAACACCATAATAAGAACATTTCTGATGTTTCATAAAACCAATGACATCTTCATATGGATATCCTAAAAAACAACCAATTTCATGTGGGAATTCTTGATATGAAGATAATTTATTTCTAAGAACATTCAAACAATATCCCATTCTATGATCTACATATCCTAATGATTGCATTAGTTTTCTTGTATGAGGTTCATCTAAATGACTTTGTAATAATCTAGGTCGAAAAATATAGATTAAAGCCCTATTTTCACTTGGATAAGATAAAACCATCATATGAATTCCTTTGCGCGCAAGTCTTGCGTTCATTTCTGCGATATCTTCTTGTAGTTTTTCTATTGTTTCATATTCACAATTAAAGAGATTTGCACATTTCACCCCACTCAATGTTGGAGAACATAATTCCGCAATCATTTTTTCTGGCATACAATCTCCTTCCAGTTAGTTTTACCTAACTATTAAAGGATAAACCTGTTTTAAGTTAGTTTCAACTAACATGTTTATAAGTTTTATTAATAATTTGAATCAATACAATCATTTATTCGAATTGTTCATAAACATAGATATCATTAAACTATAAGTAGAAATAAAGGAGAAATGAAATATGGAATACGTTACATTAAACACAGGCGCCAAAATGCCAATCGAAGGATTTGGAGTTTTCCAAGTCAAAGACAAAGAAGAATGTTATCAATCTGTCTATAATGCCATTAAAGTAGGATATCGTTTATTTGATACCGCAACATCTTATGGGAATGAAGATGCATTAGGTAAAGCAATTAAAGATGCGATTCATGATGGTTTATGTACAAGAGAAGAATTATTCATTACTTCTAAGTTATGGGTATCAGATATGGTCAATGAAGAGACTGCATATCAAGGTGTTCTTCGCTCTTTAGAGAAAAGCGGTCTAGAATATTTTAATCTCTATTTATTACATCAAGCAATGCGTGATTATTTTGCCGCATGGAGAGGATTAGAAAGAGCATATAAAGAAGGCAAACTCAAAGCTATCGGTGTTTCTAATTTCTACCCTAATATTCTTGTGAATTTTTGTGAAACGGTGGAAGTTAAACCAGCTGTCAATCAAATCGAAACACATCCTTGGTACGTACAACCACAAGCTTTGGAAGTTGCTAAAGAGTATGGTGTTATCGTTGAAGCATGGGCACCACTAGGTGGAGGTAGATACAATGAAGAAGATCTTTCTATCCTTGAAAAAGTAGCTAAAAAATACAACAAAACAGTTCAACAAGTATTATTAAGATGGAATGTAGATCGTGGTGTAGTTGTCATACCAAAAAGCACACATCTAGAAAGAATCCAAGCAAACTTTGATATCTTTGATTTCAAATTAACAGAAGAAGAAATCAAGGAAATCTCTACATTAGACAAAGGTTATTCCGGAACACGTGCAAAACACTTTGATCCAGAATTTGTAAAGATGTGTTTATCAAGAAATTTATAAGCAATGAGAATGCGCAAGCATTCTTTTTGTTATACAATAATGCCATGTCAAAAACAAAGTTAGTATTATTAGGAACAGGAACACCAAACGCATGTCCTAACAATAGTGGACCAAGTAGTGCTATTGTCGTTGATGATCAAGCTTATATTGTAGATTTTGGACCAGGTGTTGTTAGACAAGCTAGTAAAGCTTATTTCAAAGGCATTGATGCGTTACGTCCTGATAAATTAAATATCGCCTTCTGTACACATCTACATACCGATCATACAACTGGATTACCAGATTTAATTTATACACCTTGGGTATTAGAAAGAGAAAAGCCATTACAGCTTTATGGTCCAACTGGTTTAAAAGATATGGCAATGTATATCGAAAAAGCATATGCTGCAGATTTAGATATGCGTTTAAATGGTGATGAACCCGCAAATTTAACCGGTTATCAAACAGAAGTCCATGAGTTACAAAAAGGCATAAAGGACTATGGAATCATTTATGAAGATGATAAAGTACAAGTCAATACTTTTACAGTCAATCATGGAAAATTACAATCTCTTGCGTATAAATTCATAACAGAAGATAAAACAATTGTCATTTCTGGTGATACATGTCCAGTAGAAATCATGAAAGAAAAAGCGAAGAATGTTGATATTTTGTTACATGAATGTGAATATACAGAAGGATTATCTTCTAGAAGCAAACAATGGCAGATCTATCATCAAAATGTACATACATTAAGTGTTGATCTAGCTAAGATTGCGATGGAAACAAATCCTAAATTGTTAGTAACATATCATAGAATCTATCATATGAATATACAGGATAATACAATTGATTTAGATAAAGAAATGAAGATTCGTAATCAAAAGATCCTACAAGAAATCAAAGATGCAGGATATCAAGGAAAAGTAATCAACGGAGAAGACTTAGATGTCTTTGAATAGGAAATCGTATGTCAAAATTTGAAGATTTACATTTAGAATTAGAATTAAAAGCCAAAGCATTTCGCAATGATCCAACAGAAGAAAATGGAAATCAAATCATCAATGAAATCATTCATATGATTCAAGATGATGCATCTATCTTAGTAGATGGTGTACCAAGTGATGTTAATCCTACAGTGATTATTCCTTCTGGATACTACGCAAATGATAATCGTTTCTATGTTCATATATTTTCATCGAAACTTTCTTTTGAACAATCTACTGCTACAAATCCCCTTTTCACTCACATGAAAGGATTATGGAACTTCATATTAGAGAATGAACAAATTGGTGGTTTTTCATTAAACCACACAAAAGAAACAGGTGCTATATTAGTTACAAGAGAAGATATTATTCCAAATCTAAAATGATTTGGAATTTTATTTTAGATTTGTTATGATATTTTCGTTGAAAGGGTTTACATATCTATGAGCGAAAACAATTTTGATTTTAGAACTTGGATGTTATCACAATCAATCCCCAACTCTATTCATGAAATAGATTCCTCTCATTATACTATTGATACAGAATTCGGAATTGCGGAAATTAATTTTTATCAGTTTGAAGAAGAACAAAGTGAAATCGTAGAATTAAGAATTACATCAAAAATTACAAATACAACAACATTCTTTTTACATTTTCAACCAGTAGATGAATCTCATTCAAAAGATTTATTCAATGAAATGTTGTTATCTTTAACATCATTAAAAGATAAGAAAGTTACAAAGATACTACTATTTTGTTCTGCAGGAATGACAACTTCTTTCTTTGCACAAAAGATGAATGAAGTATCGAATTTCTTAGAATTAGATTATGAATTTAACGCTGTCAGTGTCAATGAAGTTTATCAAAATGCGAAAGATTATGATGTAATACTAATTGCTCCACAAGTTGCATATGAAGAAAATAATATTAAAAATCGAATTCAAGATAAACTCATTCTAAAAATACCTACTTCTATATTTGCGTCCTATGACGCAAATGGATGTATTGAATTCATTCGTGATGCTTTAAATGAATATCATGTAAAGAAAAAGAGAAAAAAGGAAGCTTGTTCTTGTTGTAAAAAGAATGGAGAAGGAAAATTCTTAGTTATCGCAACCGCACCAAGTGAATCTGAAACACGAATCAACTATCGTATTTATGATCAAGGACAAGTCACTTTAGATCAAACTGTCATCAAACATTATTTAGATATAGAAGATCTAGATGATATTATCAAAGTACAAACATTCCAAAATAAATCAAAACCATTCAACGCTATTAGTGTTGCCCTTCCAGGTGTGATTCAAGACGGAAAACTAGATCTGCCACATGTTCACGCAAGTAGAATCTATTCTAAACCGAATCAATTGTTTGATGTTCAAAAACACTTTGAAGAGTTGTCTCAAGTTCCTATCATTTTAGAGAATAACGCAAATTGTGCTGTGCTTGGTTGGTATCAATCACAAGAAAAATATCAAAATATCACACTAATGTCTCAACCAAATGGATGGTTAACTGGTGGTCAAGGCATCGTCGTCAATGGAAAACTAGTACGTGGCAAACACGGAATCGCTGGAGAAATCAAATATATTATGAACCAGTTGCAGTTTTCTTCACCACTAGCTATCAATCCATATCGTTTAGATTCCATCAAAGAAATTGTAACGAAAGCTATTCTAATTAATATATCAATATTGGATCCTGAAGTTATTGTATTAAGATGTGAAATGTTACCAGATCCAAAAGAAATCCATGAAGAATTATTAAAATATCTTCCTGAAGATAAAATACCAGATATCGTTCACATTGATAACTTCAATGATTATGTATTAGTCGGACAACAATACTTATGTCATAAAGAATATAAAGAGAGGAAAGAAAATGAGTAATCGTAAAGTTGTATTTTTAGATGTAGATGGTACATTGATTGACTATCATGCCATCATGCCAAGAAGTGCTGGAGAAGCTGTTGATCTAGCTAGAAAGAATGGACATTTGGTCTATATTTGTACAGGATGTTCAAAGTTTGAAATTGAACAAAGACATTTATGTGAATTAGATGGAATGATTGGTGCGAATGGTGGTTATGTAGAAGACCATGGTAAAGTATTAATGCATCAATCATTAACAGTTGAAGAAGTAAAACATATTGTAGATTGGTGTAACGAAAGAAAGATGGGTATCAATCTTGAAGCGAATGGTGGTATTTTTTCAAATGAATATATGATTGAACAAGCTCCTATCGTATTTAAGAAATATGCATTAGGTAAAGGTGCTGATGAAGCTAAAGCTGAACAAACAGCATCCAATGCCGCAAGTCATTTAGATGTATTATATGGAGATGATTTGTATCGTGATGATATCAATAAAATTGATTTCGTATTAAGAACGTATCAAGATCATTTAGATTCTAAAAAAGAATTTCCTGAATTAATGGCAAACACTTGGGGTGGTCAAGATGAACAAGCATTGTTTGGTGATTTATCACCTACTGGTATCACAAAGAAGAATGCAATTGATTTACTATTAAAACATTTAAATGTTGATCCAAAAGATACAATTGCCTTTGGTGATGCGAAAATCGATATTCCAATGTTTGATATTTGTGGATATGGTGTTGCGATGGGAAATGCAGGTAAAGAAACGAAAGAAGCTGCAGATTATATCACAACAGATGTCAATGATGATGGCATTTGGAACGCATTCAAATATTTAAAACTCATATAAAAAGATGCTTATGCATCTTTTTTTAATCATGATAAAGAATCACTTTATGTTCTTTTAATGTCTTTTTCATATCAATGACTCTTTGATTTCTACTTCCTCTAAAATAAAGGGAAAGATCTTTTTCATCAATCACAAATGGTCCATCTACTAGAACATCAATATACGATAACATTTCATCTGTTACTTCTGTATATTTTCTACCACCTTCAATTAAATCTAAATCATAAATAAAACCTGTATAAGCCCAAATATCTTTTTCGGGTAATTCTTCTTTCATTCTTCTTAATAGTGAAATGATAGCTCTTTGATTACTTGGTTCAAATGGATCACCACCTAATAGTGTTAATCCTTGAATATTTGGATTCGTTAATAATTGAATCAAATAATCTTCTGTTTCTTTGGTATATTCCTTCCCATAACAAAAATCCCATGTTTCAGGTTGGAAACACCCTTCACAATAATTTGTACAACCACTACAGAACAATGTAACTCTTACACCTTCTCCATCTGCGATATCATAATTTTTTATATTTCCATAATACATATTATCACCTAGAAATATTCTAACACTATATGGTAGATAACAATAGAAAAAACAATTAATTTTCATATTTTCATGATTATCAAAAATGAGCTTATTTATCTATTGTTTTTCGGTTGACGCTATACTCAAATTGTAATAAACTTTCAATATATTGAAAATATTTCAAAGGGGAAAGAAATGAAAAACTTAGGCAAAATCGCAAGTGCGATTCTCGCAATTACACTTGCTGGTTGTACAGTTGGAGGTACAGCCACAACAACATCAACAAACTCTAACACATCTTCAAACACAAGTGATACTTATACAGTAGGTATTCTTCAATTAGTACAACACCCTGCTTTAGACGCAGCTACAAAAGGATTCAAAGAAGTATTAACAGAAGAATTCGGAGATAAAGTTACATTTGATGAACAAAACGCCGCTGGTGATACAGCTACAGCCAATACGATTGCGGCTAGCTTAGTCAGTGAAAACTGTGATTTGATCTTAGCTAATGCAACTGCAGCTTTACAAGCAGTATCTTCCGCAACAAGTGATATTCCAGTATTAGGAACAGCCGTTACAGACTACTCTGCAGCATTAAGCTTAAAAGATTATGATTCTTCTAAAGCAATCGGAACTAATGTTTCTGGAACATCTGATGGTATTTCTTATGAAGCTCAAGTTGAATTATTCCCAGAACTTGTACCAGACGCTAAGACTGTTGGTATCTTATATTGTTCTGGTGAACCTAACTCTGTTGTACAAGCAGAAGAAATGGAAAAACAATTAACAAAAGCTGGATATGAAGTAAAACAATTTGCGTTCTCAGATACAAATGATATTGCTTCTGTAACGCAAACAGCTTGTCAAGATTCTGATGTCATTTATATTCCTACAGATAACACAGCTGCTTCATGTACAGAATCTATCAATAACATCGCTGAACCTGCAGGTGTTCCAATCATTGCAGGTGAAGAAGGAATCGCTACAGGATGTGGTATTGCGACACTTTCTATCAGTTATTATGAATTAGGAAGACAAACTGGTGAAATGGCTGTTAAAATCTTAAAAGGTGAATCTAAGGTTTCTGAAATGCCTGTTGAATCACAAACTGATCTTACAAAAGAATATGTAAAATCTCGTTGTGATAAGTTAGGTATCAAAGTACCAGATACATATACAGCTATCGAAGAATAATCCCTAACACAGGGATACCATATGGTGTCCCTGTTATTTTTATGAATGGAGGTTTATATGAATTTAGATATTAATACATTATTTGCTTCATTTCCTTCTGGAATCGCACAAGGATTGTTATGGGGCATTATGGCATTAGGATTGTATATCACATTTAGAATGTTAAATATTGCGGATATGACAGTTGATGGAACATTTACAACAGGTGGTGCAGTTACTGTAATGTTGATCATTAATGGAACGAATCCTTGGTTAGCAGTAGGTGTTGCGTTTATCGCAGGCATCTTAGCTGGTCTAACAACAGGAATCTTACATACGAAATTAGGAATCCCCGCTATCTTATCAGGTATCTTAACTCAATTTGCGTTATGGTCAGTTAACTTAGCTATCATGGGATTTTCCGCAAACAAGGCAATCTCAGTTAACTCTTATGCATTAGCGATTTCATCAAGATATGTTTCTAACGCAATTTTGACTGGACTTGTTTGTTCAATGATTGTTATCGCAATTCTATATTGGTACTTCGGAACAGAACATGGTTCAGCAATGCGTGCCACTGGTAATAATCCAGAAATGGCAAAAGCGCAAGGTATCAACATCAATCGCATGAAAGTCATTGGTTTAGCTTTAAGTAATGGACTTGTAGCGTTAAGTGGTGGATTAATGGCACAATACCAAGGTTTCGCAGATATCAACATGGGTAGAGGTGCAATCGTCATTGGACTTGCGGCAATCATCATTGGTGAAGTTGTTGCGGATATCATTGCAGGTAAACATTCTAATTTTGCAGTGCGTTTAGGATTTATTGTTGTGGGTGGCATTCTTTACTATTTAGTCATCCAAATCGTATTATGGTTACGTTTGAATTCTAACTTATTAAAACTATTTACAGCGATCGTCGTAGCGATTTTCTTAGCTGTACCATATCTCATTTCTGTATCTAAAGTTTCTTTCTCAAAAGCGTATAAAAATTCACTCAAGGAGGTCAAGTGATATGTCTAAAATGTTAGAAATCAAGAATTTATCAAAGACCTTCAACAAAGGAACAATCAATGAAAAACTCGCATTAGATCATATTGATCTCACTTTAGAAGATGGTGACTTTGTGACTGTCATTGGTGGTAATGGAGCTGGTAAATCAACAATGTTGAACGCTGTTGCTGGTGTATGGCCAATTGATGAAGGTGCAATCATCGTAGATAGTCAAAATATTACTGGTCTACCAGATTTCAAACGTGCTTCTTTGATTGGAAGAGTATTCCAAGATCCAATGCTTGGTTCTGCTCCTGATATGCAGATCATTGAAAACCTCGCTTTAGCACAACGTAGAGGTAAAAAGAGAACTCTTCGTTGGGGTGTTACAAAACAAGAAAAAGAAGACTACAAAGAACAATTAAAAATTCTAGGATTAGGTCTAGAAGATCGTCTTACACAAAAAGTTGGTTTATTATCAGGTGGTCAAAGACAAGCACTTACACTTCTTATGGCTTCTTTGGAAAAGCCAAAACTATTATTATTGGATGAACACACTGCTGCATTAGATCCTAAAACAGCTAAGAAAGTATTAGAAATCACAGAAATGATTGTTGAAAGAGATCATCTAACAGCACTTATGGTTACTCATAATATGAAAGATGCAATTCAAATTGGAAATCGTTTAATTATGATGTATAACGGCCATATCATGTTTGAAGTCAGTGGTGAAGAAAAGAAAAATCTAACTGTTGATCAATTGATGAAGATGTTTTCCCAAGCTGCTGGTGAAGAATTCGCAGATGATCAATCTTTGTTAAATAAGTAATATAAAAATGGAAATGAGTAATCATTTCCACTTTTCATTTTAGAATTCAAAAATGTTGATTCCTAACGATTCATCATATTTACGGTCTACTTCACCTTCTATGATTTGTATCGTAATTTCACATGTAAAACTAACAACTGCACGATTCAAATGTCCACCTACAACATGACATTCTTCATCTCCTGCACTCATATGAATATGAGAATAATATTCATGTTCTTTTGTATTAATTGTTCCTAACAAAGATACGATTTCATAGCTTCCTTGATAAGAATACGTATTATATTTCTTTTTAGCAGCGTCAAATACACCAACTGTAAAATCATTTGTCGCACCAATGCCACTCACACTAGCGAGTTTGATATTTTCTTTTAAGGCAATTGTTTTGATTCCTTCAAGAATTTCTTCGCCTTTATCAATTCTAGCGACAATCGTATTCTGAAATCTTTTATATTCCATTTTATTTGCCTTCTAAGAAAGTAACTTCATCATTATTCTTCAGTACTTCAAGAATGAGTTCTTCTCCTTTTGCCAAATGACCCAAATAGTTTCTTTGACCATCATTTTCAAATGGAATTCTAACGATTTGAATTTCTCCAGCATAATGTTGATAGTTATTGTTCACAATCAATACATCCCCTACTTCAAACATTTCTTTATCGCATTTTCTAAAAGGAACATCTGGTTGAACCATTCTACCTGTTCTACTTCTCCAAATCCATTCAGAAGAATCTCCCATATCTAATTGTGGGAACATATCAAATAATTGATACTTTTCTGTATCCGTTACTTCTGCATCCACAACAACACGCAGTTTACGATCTTCACTTCTATCTCTATCAGCCCATCCATAAACTTTGAACATTTCATATACAGGGGATTGTTCAATTGGTCTAACATCCTTTTGTACTTCAATCAAAGATTCCATTTCTTCTTCTGTAGCGAATGCATTACCAATCCAAACCATATCCACATTGCCAGTCGCTTCAATGATACGTGCTTGTGTATCAATTGGTAACTTTCTTAATCTTTCTACTGTTGGTAGACCATAATCTGCATCCCATACACCAGTCGCTTCAGGATTTAAAGATGAGATAAATGCTTGAACAGGATAACCATACTTCTTTAGAATTGCGTTTGTTTCTAAGAAATCTTTCCATTTCAAACCTGTATATGGTTGTGGATAGAAGTTATGTCCTAATAATACCCTTTCCTTTGGTACACCATGTTCTTCAAAATAAGCTAATTCACTCGCAAAATTACCAGACGCATTAAACATGATAGAAATGTTATAAGGATTGTTTACCAATACTAAATCCTTTTCTGCCCCAAATGGCATATCCATTCTCATTACATCACATCCAATATCATGCATCAAAGATACATCATCATATGTAACTCCCATCTTCTTCAAAAATGGTGGGTTTAAATCTAATACAACTTTAATAGAATATTGATGTGCAATCTTAATAAATTCTCTAAAATAATCTAATACTTCTTCTTTTGTACCTTCTACAGAAAACATACTAGAAAATACATATTCACATCCATATTTACTAGCTTTTTCTAAATACGCTTGAATATCTTCAAGACTTTCAATATCTGGATAAACAGAAACACCAAATGATTTTAATTTCATAAAAATACCTTCTTTCTCTACCAATATTTTATCTTACATTTCTGTAACATTCATAGTACTTTTTTCACAAATTCCTTTAAAAATTATGTATGATTTTCAATTCATATACGATATGATTATTGCATCGAGGAAACAATATGAAATATAAGAAAATTAAAATTCAATGGGAGAAAAATCCAAACTTTTTAAATCGTACTTTATTAGTACGTAATGATGTAGATTTATTCACATTAGGTGTAATTGTTTTAGAATCTATGTGTGCTTCATTTGATGATGAATTCGCTATTAAAGATCATAAACATTTATACGCTTTACTACCTGAACATGCAGAATTTATTTTTCCAGATGAAAATAGTAAATATAAAAACATTGAAGATTCAGGTTTAAAAGATTTATCGAATCAATTCCAATTGATTTACAGCGATTTTGAAGAACCATATGTATTTGATTGTGAAATATTAGAAGAACAAAATAAAGAAGGCAATCAATATGCATATTTGATTGATGGTAAATGTAGATGTTTATTTGATGATAATAGTAAGCTTTTAGATCAATACGCAAAAGGTAAAGTAAAAAAATCATCTTCATTTATGGACTTAATGGATAAAACATCATTTCCACCAACAAATATTTCATTTAATCAACTAAAAGAAATTGAAGATTTCAATCTAGAATTTGAACAAGAAATCTTCAATGATGGAATGGATGAAACTCTACCAGATTTTGTTGAATATATTTGTGAACAATATAAATCTGATTATGTAGATGAAGATTTTGATGATGACTATTATGATGAAGATGATGACTTCTTTGATGATGACGATGATGATCATTCTAGATTTATTAAAAGTATTACAGAAGTTTGTTTTGGAATCACACTCTACCAAATAGAAAACATTCCTTTTGTTCAGAAGAAATTTGAACAATTATCCAAAAAGCATTCTGAAGAAGAAGCTTTCTTACTCATCTCTCAAGTTATATCACATGAATTAGAAAATATTATTACAGGTGATTACTTCGAAGAAAACAAAGAATACGAAAGGAAGATTAAAAACATAAAATGAAAAAAGTATTGATTACAGGTGCCAGTGATGGAATTGGGAAAGCCATTGCGTATGCTTTAGACAAAGAAGGTTATTCTTTATACTTATTTGGCAGAACGCAATCTAAGATGGATGCATTGGAAATCAAACATCTCGCTAAAAAATATACATTTGACATGCAAGATCAAACCAAACTAAATGAAGCTTTAGAAGATATTCAATCACTTGGTGGTGTTGCTATTCTAATCAATAACGCAGGTTTCAATGCAGGTAAAGCTGAAGTCAAAGATATCTTAGTATCTGACTTACAGGCAATGTTTGATGTGAATACAATTGCACCAATGGTTTGTATTCAAAAATGTATTCCTTCTATGATAGAAAGAAAAGAAGGAATGATTATTAATATTCTATCTTCTTGTTGTTTATTTAATAATCCAAATAATGGTGGTTATACCGCAAGTAAAAATGCCTTTGAATCTCTTTCTAAGATCTTATTAAAAGAAGTCAAAGATCAAGGCGTTAAAGTATTAGATGTTTATCCTGGAGGTGTTGATACAAGTTTCAGATCATTAGATAGACCAGATTATTTAAGACCTGAAACAATTGCCAAACATGTTGTATATGCCATTGAGAACAATGAAGATGGCATGATTCAAGAAATCGTAGTTCGTCCTATTGTAGAAAGTAACTTTTAAAAAAGAGGTTTGTGAAAACCTCTTTTCTTCTTATAAATGTAATACTCTTTCTTTGATTTCTTGTGTTCTTCCTTGGTTCCAAAATTGTGTACCAATGTAACCACAAGTTCTTCTAGCTACGTTCATCTTGTTTTGATCTGTATTACCACAATTCGGGCATCTCCAAATCAACTTTTTATTTTCATTTTCTTCAATTTGAATTTCACCAGTATATCCACAAACTTGGCAATAATCACTCTTTGTATTCAATTCCGCATACATAATTGTGTTATAAATATGTTTCATTAATTGTAATACAGCTTGAACATTATTCTGCATGTTTGGTACTTCAACGTAAGAAATTGCTCCACCTGGAGATAGTTCTTGGAATTTGCTTTCTTCTGTTAATTTATCAAATGCATTGATTTCTTCTGTAACATGAATATGGTAAGAATTAGTGATGTAGTTCTTATCCGTTACGCCTTTGATGATACCAAATCTTTCTTGTAGGCATTTCGAAAACTTATATGTTGTTGATTCCATTGGTGTTCCATAAACTGAGAAATCAATGTTTGTCATTTGTTTCCACTTATTACAAGCATCATTTAAGTGCTTCATAACAGCTAATCCAAATCTTTCTCCTTCAGGTGTTGTATGAGATAAACCTGTCATATAACGAACACATTCCGCTAGTCCTCCATATCCTAGAGAAATTGTAGAGTAACCATTGTATAGTAACTTATCAATTGTTTCACCCTTCTTGAGTCTAGCGATTGCGCCATATTGCCATAGGATTGGTGCTACATCTGATGGAGTTCCTTTTAATCTTTCATGACGAATCATTAATGCTCTATAACATAAATCTAATCTTTCATCAAAGATATCCCAGAACTTCTTCATATCTTTCTTAGAAGAACAAGCAACATCAACTAAATTGATTGTTACAACACCTTGATTAAATCTTCCATAATACTTATGTTTTGAAGAACTATTTAACGCATGTTCATTATTTTCCCATCCTGCATCCGTAAAACGATCAGGTGTCAAGAAAGATCTACAACCCATACATGGATATACATCATTCTTTAATTCTTTCATAATCTTTGCGGAAATATAATCAGGAACCATTCTCTTAGCTGTACATTCGGCAGCTAATTTTGTTAGATAATAATATTTAGAGTTATCTGTAACATTATCTTCATCCAAACAATAGATTAATTTAGGGAAAGCTGGTGTAATATAAACACCTTTTTCATTTTTAACACCTTGCATTCTTTGTTTTAACATTTCTTCAATGATGAGCGCAAGATCATCTCTTGTTTGTCCTTCAGGCACTTCATCCAAATACATGAATACAGTCACAAATGGAGCCTGTCCATTTGTTGTCATCAATGTAATGATTTGATATTGAATTGTTTGAACACCTGTTGTTACTTCTCTTTTCACTCTTTCTTCCGCAATCTTGTTAATTTTTTCTTCATCTACTTCAACACCTGCAGCTTCCATTTCTGCTTTTACAGATTTCTGATATTTCTTTCTAGAAATATCAACGAATGGTGCTAAATGAGATAGTGTAATTGTTTGGCCACCATATTGATTGGATGCAACTTGGGCAATAATCTGTGTAGCGATATTACAAGCTGTTGCGAAACTATGTGGTTTATCAATGTGAGTTCCAGAAATAACTGTTCCATTCTGCAACATATCTTCTAGATTCACTAAACAACAATTGTACATTGGTTGCGCAAAATAATCTGAATCATGGAAATGAATGATTCCCTTTTCATGCGCATCCCAAATCTCTTTTGGTAGTAAAAATCTTCTTGTGATATCCTTTGATACTTCACCAGCCATATAGTCACGTTGTGTAGAATTCACAGTTGGATTCTTATTAGAGTTTTCTTGCATAGCTTCTTCATTATTACGTCCTAATAATGAAAGAATCTTTTTATCCGTTGTATTAGCTTTACGCACCAAAGCTCTTTCATAACGATATGTAATATAATTATGTGCAACTGTATATGCACCTTCTGCCATCAATTCATATTCCACTAAATCTTGAATTTCTTCTACAGAAATAGCACGTGCAATATCATTGCATTTTTCAATGACTCTATTTGTAATTTCTGTGATTTTTTCACTAGAAATACGTCTATTCTCTTGTGTTGCGACATTTGCTTTTTCAACGGCATGAAGAATCTTTTCCGCATCAAAAGATACTTCTTCACCACTTCTCTTAATTACATTCATATACATAACCTCTTATGATAAATAAATAGTTGGAAATCCAACTATCTCTTTTATCCTTCAAAAGAATACTTCCTTTTGATTCTAGATTCAAGTAAAAAATGATCAAAAATAACGATAATTTATTTGTTTAATCCTTCACAAAAAAATCATTTTCATGAACCACTCATAAATCCTATAAAATAGGCATTTTCACATTTTCATTTTTTCATTACATTTTTTCATTTCTTATGGATTCTTGGAAAAACAGATTTTTGTAATCCATAGATAGAATGATTCTTGTTACAAATATAAGCCACTGCGCAAACAATAAAGAAGTAAGGCATATAAGCAAAACCAAAGATTTCACTTCCTACAAAAATTGCCGCAAAGAATGTATTTGTTCCTGCGCTAAATACAGCCGCATATCCTAACATTGCCGCAAATGCACTATCAATTCCAAAGAGTGGGCCAACTACAGCACCTAAAGTCGCACCAATCGTAAATAGTGGAACAACTTCTCCACCCATTAAGCCAGAGCACATCGTTAATATCGTTAAACCAAATTTCAAGATCCAATCATATACGTAGATTTGTTCATGGTTAATTGCCATCGTAATCAAATTACCACCTGCACCAGAATATCTACCACAATGACAAACAATCAATAAAATTGCCACTACAGAACCTAATACCAATGATTTACGAATTGGATTCGGAAATAAAGAAGCAGCTTTATGTTGTGCAGTATGCATACAAAAAGAGAATGCATCCCCAACAATACCAAATAGAATTCCTAACACTACTAAAACAAACATTGTTTTCGTATTCCAATTTAAGGACCCAGAAAACGCAATTGAAGAAGAAGATAAACCTAAAAATGAAGAAGTCGTTGCAGCAACATAAGCAGAAACTAACGATGGCAAAAAGATTGGATAACGAATTTCTCCTGCTATCAGTACTTCCATCGCAAATAAAACACTCGCAATTGGTGTTTGAAATAATCCAGCAAATCCTGCAGATAAACCTATTGGTAATAAATATTTGCTGGCATTTTCTAGATGAATCTTATCCGCAAACCAATTAGAAACTGTCGCACCTATCTGCATCGCAACACCTTCTCTGCCAGCACTACCACCAACTAAATGTGAAATCCAAGTTCCGCATACCGCAAATGGAATGAGTAATAAAGGAATGTCTTTTTCTTTTCCACTTTCCACTTCAAAAACAAGTCCCATTCCTTTTTTGCATTTTCCACCATACTTTTGAAATATAAAAGAAACAATTAGCGCACCTAAAGGAATACAAATCAGAAAATATACATTATGCATTTCTCGGATTGTTGTTAATTTTCCTAAAACAATTCCAAATAGCGCATCAATTGCACCAGTAACAATCCCTATTATTATCGCTAACAAGCATAATACAACTTGTACTTTTATATTCTTAAAATATTCCAAAATAAACGACATATCTTTTCCCCTATTACCGGTTACAAGTGTAGTTCTTCGAAAAATGATATGCAAGAAAAAAACTAGGAAAACCTAGTTTTAGTCAAAATATTCTTTCATAGATCTTTGAGATCCTAGTGTATTGAAATCAGAAATAAATGTATCTACCGCTTCATCAATTGTGACATTCTTTACAAACGCATCAATCACACTAGGTGCACAAGTTGCTGAACCAATTCCATATTCACATAGCTCTAATACTTGCTGACTGTTTTTAAAAGAAGCAGCTAACACCATACAATACATATCATTCTTTACTAAAATATCATGAATATCTTTTGTAACTTTCACACCATCATATCCTAGATTATCAATACGATTGACATATGGTGCTACATAACTCGCTCCAGCTTTTGCGGCAAGATATGCTTGCATTGGTGTATATACAACTGTTCCACATGTTAGTATTCCTTTTTCTTTAAGTATTTTGATAGCTTTGAATCCTTCTGGAATAGAAGGAATCTTAACAACCGTATTCTTTCCTAATACATTTGTAATAGCTATCGCATCTTGTACCATTCCTTCTGCATCTTTTGGCAAAGCTTGGGCAAATAAGATTCCTTCTTCACCTATAAATTTTCTGATTTCTTTTAATACTTCTTTTGGATTTCTATTTTGTTTGCTGAGAATAGATGGATTTGTTGTTACACCATCAATTGGATATAGATCATATAAACGTTTGATATCTTCAATATTTGCATCATCAATAAATAATTTCATTTCTTTCTCTCCTCTTATAAAGACTGTTCTGTTCTTCCAATAATATCATCTTGTGTTTTCTTACTTAATACATTGAAGAATGCTGAATATCCTGCAACTCTAACAATGAGATCTTTATGTTTTTCTGGATGTTTTTGTGCATCAATTAACGTTTCTTTTGAAACGATATTATATTGAACATGATATCCATGTAGTCGATTAAAGAATGCACTAATCAACATTTCTAACTTTTGTTTATTTTCTTCTGTAGCGATCATTGTTGGTGTCATCTTTTGATTCAACAATACACCACCTGTGATTTTTTCTGTTGGTAATTTAGAAACAGTTTTGAAGACTGCTGTTGGTCCAGATTTATCACAATTATGTGCTGGTGAACAACCTTCAGCTAATGGTTCCCAAGCCTTTCTACCATCTGGAGTAGCGAATGTTCCCATACCTTGTCCAACATTTGCGGAAATGGAAGAAGTACCTCCATAACGAATACCACCAATAGGACCTCTACCATATCTTGTATTTGGATATTTTTTTATTTCATCTAAATAAGAGTCATATGCTTCTACAACCAATTGATCAACTTCATCATTATCATTTCCATACTTTGGTGCTTCATTGATTAACATCTGTTGAATCTTTTGATTTTCTTCAGAAGTGAAATCATCCATGATAGCGTCCCATAGTTGCTGGTGTGTTAGTTTCTTTTCATCATATACAAGCTTTTTGATTGCAGCTAAAGAGTCTGCCATATTTGCGATACCAACTTGTAATCCAGAAATAAAGTCATAGACAGCACCACCTTCTTTGATTGTTTTACCTCTTCCAATACAATCATCTGTCAAACAAGAACACAAAATATCTGGTACATCCCTTTCACTTGCTTTATCGATAGCATTTTCAACAATCACAGAATATCTTGTCATCTCTCTAACTGTTTTATCCCAAGCAGATACTAAATCTTCATATGTTTGAAAATCTTTAAAATATCCATACCCTTTTGTGAAACGTTTACCACTTGTTACATCAATTCCATTATTCATTGTACATAACAATACTCTAGGAAAATTAATATAGGACATTCCTGTACAACGATAGCCCCATTTTCCTGGTACTGCAGTTTCTACGCATCCAATCGCACTATAATTGTATGCATCTTCTTCTTTCACGCCCCAATTGATAAAGGAAGGAATAATGATCTCATCATTGTTGAATGCTGGCATTCCAAATCCTAGTTTCACAACTTCAATACATTCATCATAGAATTCTTTATTCAAATTTTTATGATAACGAACTGTTAAGTTTGGTTGTGTTAATCTTGTTTGTGCGACTGATCTTAATACTAAGAAAGATAAATCATTAACTGCATCTTTTTTATCAACTGTTTGTCCACCTATTGTTACGTTTTGGTACATTGGAGAACCTGCAGATGAGAGTGTATGTGCTTGTGAACGTACTTTATTGATTGTTAATGTTTTAATCCATAAACAATCTAACAGTTCTAATACTTCCTCATCTGTAATCTTTCCTGTTTCTTTATCTTTTTGATAATAAGGATACATGTATTGATCAAATCTTCCATAAGATAATGAATGACCATTAGATTCAATTTGTAGTATTAATTGAATGAACCAAACAGACTGTACTGCTTCTTGAAATGATTCTGCAGGATAATATGGAACTTTTGAACAAATATCACTAATTTTTAGTAGTTCTTCTTTTCTATTTTGATCTGTTTCTTTTTCACTCAATTCTTTCGCTAATAAAGAATACCGATTCGCAAAAGTATGAACACCTTCAATAACAGTTAATACAGCTTTATAAAAGATTCTCTTATCAATTGCATCAGGATTTGTTAAATCTAAAGCATCTAATAATTCTTTAACTCTAGTTTCATAACCAACAAGTCCTTCTTTTAATAATCTTTGATAATTGACAGCTAAATGAGCATCTCCAGCATTTAATTTACCTTCCATCCCAAATACACCTGTTTCCATAAAAACAGATACTTCTTCTGGTAATAATGCTTCTCCTCTTGCACGTAAGTTATTGTTATCCCAAAATGGAGCAATATCCCTTAATTGCTGTTTTGTTTCTTCTGTAATATAAAATACATCACCATCTCTTTTTTCAAACAAATCTAATTCATCAATAATGAATTTCATTGTATATTCTGGAAATACTGGTGCATTACGATTCTTGGTTGCTTGGTTTCCAACAAGTAATGTTTTATCTTCAATATAAATAGATTGTTTTTCTAAGATTTCTTTTAACATCAATGCACGTAACATCACACGTGGTTGATTTTGATGTTTCTGATATACATCTGTAACAATGACGGCTCTTTCAGCATCTACATAAGGTTTTTCATCAAGTACTTCTTCTCGAAATTCTTGCATTCTTTTTGTTAAAGCTCCAAAATGTTCTACGTTTTCCATGTCTATTCCTTTCATTCGTAAGTTTTTATGTTTTCAATATATCATTTAGATGAAATAAGTCAATCGTTTTGTTACGTTTTTAATTATTTCTCGTTTCATTCGTAAGTTTTTAGTTTCATTATTATGATTTCTATGTTATGATGCCAATGGAGAAAAAATATATGTCAGCAAATAGAAATCAAACAGGTGTTGTATTTAATATCCAAAAATTCAGTGTGAATGATGGACCAGGAATTCGTACTGTTGTGTTTTTAAAAGGATGCCCTCTTCATTGTAAGTGGTGTGCAAATCCAGAATCTCAATCCACCAAAGTACAAATCTTATGGGATCAAAAGAAATGTATTGGATGTAAGCATTGCATAGAAACATGCCCAAATAAAGCTATCCATCAACAAGGAAATAACATTATCATTCAACATGATCTATGTAATGGTTGTTTAAAGTGTGAAAAGGAATGTCCAGGGAATGCACTAAAACATGAAGGTGATACTAAAACCGTACAAGAAGTATTAGATGTTGTATTACAAGATGAAGTATTTTATGAAGAAAGTGGTGGTGGCGTTACGTTAAGTGGTGGTGAATTATTAGCACAACCCGCTTTTGCGATTGAGCTACTTAAAGCATGTAAAGAAGAACAGATTCATACAGCTTGCGAAACAACAGGATTCGCACAAACAGATACTTTTCTAAAAGTTATCGAAAATATTGATTATATCTTATTTGATATGAAGCATTGGAATACAAATATGCATCAAAATTATACTGGTGTTCCAAATGAATTAATCTTAGAAAATATCAAAAAAGCAATTGAATCAGGTAAAACTGTTTTACCAAGAACACCTGTGATTCCTGGTTTCAATAATACTTTAGAAGACGCACAAGGTTTAGCTGATCGTTTAAAATATGTTGGCGCAACAAGAGTACAATTATTACCTTTTCATCAATTTGGTGAAAATAAATATGATTTATTAAACGAAAACTATTATTATAAAGATGTTCCTGCTTTACACAAAGATGATTTAAAAGAATATCAAGACATTTTGATTAAAAATGGAATTGATGCATTCTTTTAGGAGTTCATATGAAAAAAAATAGATTTTCCAAAATATTAGAACTATTAACAGAACAAAAGAAAATAGATGTCGTAAAACTATCTGAACTTTGTAATGTTTCTCAAGTTACGATTCGTAAAGATCTTGATGCGTTAGAAGAAAAAGGTCTTGTGAAAAGAATACATGGATACGCTGAAATTAATAACGCAGATGATATTAATGGAAGACTTGCGTATCACTATGATGAAAAAATGAAGATAGCACAAAAAGCTAGCACACTTATTCAAGATGGAGATACGATCATGATTGAAAGTGGTAGTTGTTGTGCTTTGCTTGCATCTATCCTTTCTAGTAAAAAAACAAATCTAACGATTATCACAAACAGTGCATATATTGCCGAATCTTTAAGAAACACACAAACAAATGTCATTTTACTAGGTGGTATCTATCAAAAAGATTCTCAATGTTTGGTTGGGCCAATGATTTCTGAAAGTATTAAAAACTTTCACGTAAAGTATTTCTTTATTGGAACAGATGGTTATTCCTCTACAACAGGATTCACAAATAAAGATCAATTACGTGCACAAGCAGTAAAAGATATGGCTACTTCCGCAGATCAAATTATCGTTGTTACAGAAAGTGATAAATTCAATCGTATTGGAACAGTTCCAATGAATCTAACCAATCCTATCACTGTGATTACAGATGATGCATTATCTAAAGAAATGAAAAATGAATTCAAACAGAAACAAATCAAAACCCTGTAGATTACTACAGGATTTTGATTTACTTTTCAAATTCTTCTTTTACTTGTACGAGTAATTCTCGAATTGGTAGATGTTGTGGGCAGACCTTTTCACACATACCACACTTCACACATTCGCTTGCCTTAGAATGACCATCAGATACTAATACATTGTTGTAGTAATAATCTGCATTCCAATCACCAAATGTTTTCTTTGTATTATAGTTAGAAAACATTTCAGGAATACGAATATTTCTAGGACAGTGATTTTCTTCTACACAATAATGACAAGATGTACATGGAATCATCTTATGTGAGCGGAATACTTCTGCCACTTTTTCTACTGCTTCAAATTCTTCAGGTGTAAATGGTTTAAAATCTTTCATAAAGGAAATATTATCAACCATTTGTTCATACGTAGACATACCAGAAAGTACGACTCTCATATTTTTAAAGGAAGCTGCGAAACGAATCGCATAAGAGGCATTAGAGCCACCGTTTAATGCGTCAATGATTGGTTGGGCATCTGTAGGTAATTTCACAAGATTTCCACCCTTTACAGGCTCCATAACTAATACTGGTTTATCATGTTTCTCACACACTTCATAAACGAGTTTAGATTGTACAGATAAATCATTGTAATCTAAGTAATTGAATTGAATTTGTACGATTTCAATTTCTGGATATTCTGTTAAGATTTGATCTAACACTTCTGCACGATCATGGAAAGAAATACCTACATGTTTTACTTTTCCTTCTTTCTTTAATTCAAATGCAGTTTCATATGCTTTACATTGTTTAAATTTTTCAAATTCATGCGCATTTTGAGCATGCATTAAATAGAAATCAAAGTAATCTACACCTGTTGCTTCTAATTGTGATTCGAGTAATGGTCTGATTTCTTCTTGTGACTTAAAGAATGATCCTGTTAATTTATCTGTTAAGATATATTCAGAACGATCATGTCTAGATGATAAACAAGTCTTAACAGCCTTTTCACTTAAACCATTTAGATATCCATGGGCAGTATCAAAATAGTTAAAGCCATTATCCAAAAAGTAATCTACCATTTTTGAAACTTGGTCTGTATCAACTACATCACCATTCATAGGTAAACGCATCATACCAAAACCAAACTTCTTGTGAATAAAATCAAAAGTCTCCATTATGTTGTCCTCCTCAGAACTGACTTCAATATATCACTTAAAGTAACCTTTAAGTCAATATCATTTTATCGATTTCATAACTAAATTCCTATTTTAATTTTGAATAAGTGCCGACTAACCCCGCCTATAATCTATTGATTTAGGCGGGGTTAG
>CAVFDO010000011.1:0-30433 GCA_963621095.1 bacterium | reverse complement strand
CTGCTAATACACCACATGCACCAAGTGTAGGTGCAGTTACACAAGTATGTCCATCTGCATTTTCTTCACTTGCCGCTAAAGCGTATGCCATAAGACGCACATCTCTTTGATCTGCCATATTAGCTTTTAGACCCTGTAAATATAAATCATGTGCAGATCTTTGCATATTTAACTTCCCAGGAAGTTGTCCTTGTGTTTGTAAACCATTCGAAACACATGTACACATCGCATCGAGAATTGAACTTAAATATTCTCGTATTCCATTTTCATGTCTTTCAACATATTGAATCAATGATTCTTCATTTTCAGAAGTTACATCAAAAATTTCCTTTAGATTCTTTTCAGAATAAACTTCATCATTATAATCAACTGGATATTCTTTAATTTGAATGCTTCCTCCACCAATTGAAAAGATTGTCCATTTTACTTTTTCGTTTCCATTTTGATCTAATCCATATAAATAAAATCCGTTTGGAAAAGGTTCATCCCACTCTAGTTTAAAATCAACTTTACAATTTCCACCTAACGTTTCCTGAATAACAGAATCTGTACTATGTCCTTTCCCTGTTAAAGATAAAGAACCATATAGTTCCACACGATATGAATCAAATTCACCATTTACTTTTAAAAATAATTTACACGCTCTTTCTGGAGCTAATGTATGGGAAGAAGATGGTCCTCTTCCAATCTTATATAGTTCTTTGATACCTTGCATTCTGTCTTTCTCCATTTTCTATCAGAAAACTTTCAAAACTAGTTTTCGCATCTAGTGTACCTTGTTTAATTCCTTGATCAATCATCGCTAAGGAATTTAGATATTTTAATACTGTTTTAGAATTTAACGTATTTGAATCTTTTAACACATAATATACATATCCACTTTTCACATGCATTCGTGTCCCAATTTCATCATTGGAATAACCTTGTTCATGTAATAATCGCATATTATAAATAGATCGTAAACGTTTCGATAACAAGCTAATCATTGTTGTATAATCATAACTCGCTAATAACATATCATCGACTGCTTTTAAACAACCTTCTAAATCTCCGATTGTAAATGAAGAAGTTAGATGAAAAATATTTACTTCTGTATTTAAAGAAACTAAATGTTTGATATCTTCTAATGTGTATTCTTCTTCACCATATAGAATTAATTTATCTAATGCAGCATGAAATAATGAAGTATCATTATTAATGCGCTCATAAAATTCTACAAAAGCATCTCTTTTCAATGTAATATGATGTTTCTTTAATTGTTTATCAACATAAGAATGAAATTCATTTTCATCCATCTTTTTAAATGTAATTATTTCACATCGATAAGAAGAAAGTAATTTGAAATCTTTTTTCCTTGAATCAGCTTGATAACCAAAACATGCAAATATTAATAGTGTATTAGGATTATCATTCTTTAAATACTCTTCTAATCTAGATAAACGCGTATCTCTTTTGACGGCTTCATTTTCTTTTCTTTTTTTCACAGTTGGAGAATCAGTCTTTAATACTTTTTCTGCTTCTTTTGATGAAGATGATAAAAAGAATGGATTTTTTACGATAACAGCTTTTTTATCATCATCAAATAAAGAAAAAGAATCACATTCTACTAATACATTTTCAATATTAAATGTACGTTTATCAGAAGCATCAATCGTCACAATATGATCATGATCAATGTTATATTTTACTAATGTATTTTTAATTCCTTCTTCTAATCGAAAAAGATCTTCTCCACTATAAATAAAAATTGACATGCACCTATTATAACAGACCAATCTGAAAACTTGATGTAATAAAAAGATTAAAATGGGAAAAACACAAAATTGTAATATCTCCTTCTTCTTTTGTATTGAAATATGAGATATGTCTTTTTAATAATTTTTGAATTGTTTCTTCACTTGGATGGTGATAAATAGAATAGGATCCAGCAGAAATGAGTGCTACCCTAGGTTGAACTTGATTTAAAAATTTATCAGAAGTTGATGTTTTAGATCCATGATGTCCTAATTTCAAAATATCACATTTTAGACTTGGATAATTTTCTAATATTTCTTTTTCATTTTCAGTTGTTGCGTCTGCCATTAAACAAACTTGATTCCCATTCAAATTTAACACATTCACAATTGAACTTTCATTTTCATCTTCATTTTCTATTTCATTTAAATCTAATAACTGAAAAACATTTGATTGAACTAAATTTTGGTGTGAAGTAACATATTGTTTTACATCATAATCTTCTAAAATAGATTCTTGGTTTCCACTATGATCATCATCCGCATGTGAAATAATAAAAGTATGTATTGTATTAATTCCTTTCGCATCTAATAGATTTTTTAGAGAAGAATACGCACTTGGTTTACCTGTATCAATTAATATATTATCCTGATTAAAAGGTGCTCGTATTAATATAGAATCACCTTGTCCTACATTGATTAATGTCATTTCCATACATGGGTGAAATAAACCGGCTATCTGAAAGACACTGAAAAGAATACATGCTTTTAAGAAGTAATAACGATTTCTTTTCAACAACAAAAGTATAAGTATAAATACTATAAATCCTACACCCAAAATCGAACCACTCCATTGAAATACCTCACAAAATTTATGTGTTATATCTATCGCTCTTACAATAGGTTGAAAGATTCTTATAGAAAAGAAAAGGTAAAATAAACAGCTAAGGAATAGTAACCCATTCAATCTTTGTAAGACAGGATATAAAAAGGTTCTTACAATATTGATTGATTGAAATAAATAACTTTGTATGATTAAAATCAAAAAAGAAGTTGCTGTTCTTCTTTGATCGTTAAACAAAAATGAATAACGGTAAATTGCTGGAATTAGAAATGAAGCACTCAATAATTGAGATGGATATAAAATCATGATGATACTCATAACAATTCCTGTTGTTTTAGGAGAAGAACATTTATTTGATATTAAAATAAACAATAAATTTTCAACAATTAATAATGGAAAACGATAAATAATAATCAATGTTATATCCATAAACACATTTATCATTTTCCTTGTTTTTTTACTAACAAAATATTTTAATATCCAATTTACTACTAATATCATTCCAGAAAATGAAAAACCATTTTCTTGCATCCAATCTTCATCACTTGTTTTAATATTCAATAAACTTTTATAAAGAATCGATTGTATTGTTTCATCATTGATTTGTACGATTCTTTTTTGCATCCAATGACGAACAGATGGCAGTTCTTTCAATAATTGAATATCTTCTTGTTGAAGAGAATAATAAATACCTTGTTGATGCAACCACGTATCATAAGAAAATCCATAAAAATGGGATGATGCACTAATTTTTTTCATTTCACCTTGAATAGAATACTTAACGTCTATTTGTAATGGTTCGTCAGTATAAACAATGATTTTTTCATTCTTGTTTTGTAGAATCGAATACTTTTGATTCACTTTAATTGCTTGACCATATTCCATGCTAGGTATTTGTTTTGAATAAAAAGGAATACAAGTCAATAAACATGTGATAAATAAAAAGATAAATGAAAATCCAGGTACACGGAAATACCATAAACAACATACCGCGCATAAAGATACATACAAAAGATAATTTTTAGTAATAAGAAATAGAAATAGCAACAAAGAAAATAAAACAATATTTTCTTTAATATCCTTCATAATGTTATAGATTCCTTTAAAGAATCAAATTTTGCTTGTCCTATTCCTTTTACATTCATTAGATCTTCAATTGTTTGAAATAAACCATTTGTTTCTCTGTATTCTACAATTCTAGAAGCTAATGCAGGTCCAATTCCTGATAATTCTGTAAGATCAGATGCGGTTGCGGTATTGATAGATACTTTATTTGAGGAAGTAGTGGAAATATGTGGTATTGTGACCACATCTGCATCTTTTAATATAGTATTTGGATTCAAAGATGAAATATCTGCATCATCGCTTAAAGTTATTAAATCCAAAACATCATTGATTGTTGCGTACATTGGTAGTTCAACTCTTTTTTCGTTCCTGACTGCCCCTCTTACAGTTACACTGATTTTATCTTCCGTAGGATTTGATAAAACGACTGGTGTCAAATTCACAAATAAAATTGCACTAAATAATAAAAATAAGATTACTGAATGTCTTTTCATAAAAAGTACCTCCAATAATCTTATTCACAATTTTTTTTCAAAATCTAAAAAATAATAGAAAAAACTGATATTTATTTAATAGAAATAATTTCTACTTTATATGGTTTCGCTACTTCAACAGTAACAACATCTCCTACTTTAGCACCTAAGATTGCTTGAGAAAGAGGTGTTTCGTTAGAAACTTTGCCATTTAGTGGATCTGCTTCTGTTGAACCAACAATTTGATATGTTTCTTCTTCTTTTGTATCTTGGAACAAAAGTTTTACTGTGCTACCAATTTGAACATTTTTCTTTCCTTTTTTCTTAGAATTGATTAATTCATAATGTCCAACTTGTAACATGTTTTCCAATTCTTGGATACGATGTTCAACTTCAGCTTGTTTATCTCTTGCTGCATCATAGTCAGCATTTTCACTCAAGTCACCTTGAGAACGAGCTTCAGCTAATTCAGCTTTTACTTCTTCACGGACTACATGAACAAGATTATCATATTCATCTTGTAATTTCTTAAGACCTTCTTCAGTGACATAAATCTTATTTTCTTCAGCCATTTTATTACTCCTTTAACACGCTTTGGTATTATAGCATTGTCCTCAATAGGATGCTAGAAATTTTTGTATTCAACAAATCGATTGCGACTGTATTTGTTCCACCTTCAGGGATAATAATATCCGCAAAACGTTTTGATGGTTCAATGAATGATTCATGCATTGGGCGAACTGTAGACAAATACTGATTCACAACAGATTCCATTGTTCTACCACGCTCTTCTACATCTCGATTCAATCTTCGAATAAAACGAATATCTGCATCAGTATCTACAAACACTTTAATATCTAATAAATTGCGAATACTTTCATCTTGTAAAACAAATAAACCTTCAAGAATCAAAACATCACAAGGTAAACATTCTTCAGTAACATCACTTCTTGTATGATTCACATAATCATATGTTGGTTTATTGATAGATGATCCACAGCATAATAAGTGAACTTGTTCAACTAACAAATCATTGTCAAATGCATCTGGATGATCATAATTGGTTTTTATACGTTCACTCATTGGTTTATCTGTCTGATCTTTGTAGTAATCATCTTGACGAATGACTAATACTCTACTCATATCAGAAAATTCTTCTTGAATACGTTTTGAAATAGAAGTTTTTCCAGATGCAGAACCACCAGCAATTCCAATAATTAAAGGTTTCATTTTGTAATCTCCTTATAATCGACTAATTGATCGTTTTCATCATATTGAAAAATATAATGAAATGGTTGATTGTTATTTATCATTCTTTTTAGAAAGATACGGTCACCTTCCCATAAATCTAACGAAAAGATATCAGATTGATTTACAAATAAAAGTTGACCTTCATTACATTCATGCATTTTACCAGTATATTGGTTTGATGTATAAATATAACAAGTTTCATCTTCAAAATAAGGATATTGAAACACAATACAACCACATTCTTGATAAGATTGAAGAATGAATCCTGTTTCTTCAAACGTTTCGCGAATCACACATTGCTCCTTGGTTTCACCTATTTCTAGCTTTCCTCCAACACCAATGTATTTCCCAAAATTCACATCATTCTTCTTTTTATTTCTTTTTAAAAATAGCCACTCATTATTATGAATCAAATAGATACAAGTACTATAAATCATAAATCAATAACAAGTTAAATATTTAGATACATTTGCGTTATGTTCATCTAATGTTTCAGCGTAATATACAGTACCATCACCACCTGGACAAACATCAGCCATAAAATACAAATAGTTTGTATCTGCTGGTGAAATAGCTGCTTGTAAAGCTACTTCTCCCGCATTTTCAATAGGACCTGGTGTTAAACCAGTATGTTTATATGTATTATATGGAGATTCATAATCTGGATTTACTTCACAAGATTGCCAATTATCCTCCTGTTTATCAAAATCAATTGCGTAACAAACAGTAACAGAACTTTGAAGCATCATTCCTTGATTTAATCTGTTATAAAATACAGAAGCTACTTTCGCAAGATCATCAGGATTTGTACCAGCTTCATATTGAATAATAGAAGCCATTGTATAAATTTCCGCAATAGAATAATCACTAGCCTCAATTTGGTCTTTATATTTATTGAATACAACTAAAGATTGATCAAGTAATGTAGTCGTAATTTCTTCTGCAGTTGTTTCTTTATTGATATAATATGTTTCAGGAGCTAAATAACCTTCTAAATAGATTCTTACACCATCTTTAAACATTCCATCTGTAATAAATGGATATTTTTCTTTTTGTGATGTAATCCAATCTTTATTATTCCATAAAGCTAATAAATCATCTGAACTAACATTAGTTACTTCTTCAAATTTCTTTGCGGCATCTTTTGCCCAATCACCTTCAATGATTGTTACAGATACTTGATCTCTCTTTGCGGCATTTTGATCATTTAGATATGTGAACATTTGTTTAATGTCCCAACTTTTATCTAATGTGAAAACACCTTGTTTAACATCAGTAAGATTATTAAATCTAACATAAGTATAAGCCACATCAGCATTTTTAATAATGCCTTCTTCTTGTAACTTATTCGCAACATCTTTTGCGGTAGAACCTTCTTCAACCATAAATTTCACTTCTTCACTCGTAGAAGATACTGGTTGTAATCCAGAATATAATGTATAAATGCCAATTCCTAAGATAATCAATAAAACCAAAAGAATACCTGCTACGATTTTTTGAACCATTGGTGTCTTTTTTCTCTTTTTCATACGAAGTGCTCTTTCTTCCTCAGTTTCAATATGAGGAACATATTCATCTTTATATAATTCTTCAAAAGATATTGGATTTGTTTTAATAACAGGTTGTTTATTTGTACGAGCGTGTTTAGGTGTAGCAGTTTCTTTATTATTTTCATAAACTTTATTAAGCTCATCTGAAATACTAGAAGTTTCCGTTTGATTTGATTCAACTTTTTCCTTGTTTTCAAGTACTTCGGAAAGTTCATCATCTACACCAGGATCTTCATCTTGTAAGGAAGCAGGAATTTCTGGGTCAATCAATTTTAGGTTTTTATCAGTCACCCACTTTGTACGGCCATTATCTACGATTTTATAACGAGAAGTATTTGGATTGAAATCTTCAATTTCGACTTCATTGCCTAAATAATCAATTTTCGTACCATTTTTATATTTCTGACCTTCTTTAAGAACTTCTAAATCCAAGTCGTCTTCATTCTTTTCAAGAACGGCTATTTCTTCAACCTCTTGTTTTTTTAAATCATTCACTTTTTTAGGTATAACAATTGTCTTCTCAACTTCATCTTCTTTGGAAAAATCTACTTTTGTTGATAAAATAATTGTATCTTCGTTATCCTTTTTATTTTCAGGGTTAGAAACTTTAATTTTCTCTTTTAAAAGATCTTCTACACGAGGGACACCAGTTGTTTGTTCATATACATTCACTTGATCTAAAACATTATTAACATTAGCTTTAGAAGTAGATTTTGTTTCTTTAACAGGTTGACCATTTTCACGTAGAATACGCATAGCACGTGTTTTTTCACCCAACACAACATCAGGTAATTCATCTATTTCATCAAAATCAATTACTTCATCCTTCTTTGTGTTATCAGCCATTATTCATCTTCCTCCAAGAAGGCACCTAAAACTTCCTGGCACATTTCCCATTCAGCTTCATCTGTAATTTCATTCATATTACCATCTTCATCATAGCTATATGCATATACATTTCCATCATTTGCGTTAACATCCGTAAATAAAACATAACTCTTTTTATTTTTGTCATCTTCAAATGTAAGAATGATTTCAACTTCTTTTTCTTGCCCATTCTCATCGGTAATAATCATTACTTTAGAATCTTCCATTTTTTTCTCCCTCTCAAATCAAAAGGCGTTTTGCGCCTTTTATTGTTTTGAATCTAAATAACGCTGTAATATTTGAACAGCAGCTAATTGATCAATTTTTTTCTTTCTATGTTTTCTAGAAACATCCGCCATCAACAAGATACTTTCAGATTCTTGTGTTGTATTTCTTTCATCTTGCATCTTAACAGGAATACCGCTTTCAACTTCTAGAACTTTTCCAAACTCCAAACAAATCTGAGCACGTTCCGCTACATCACCATTTTCTAGTAAAGGTAGTCCTAGAACGATAATATCTGGTTTCATTTCTTGAACAACTTCTAATACGCGATCCATTGCAGTATCATAATCGTCCGGTTTAAAACGTATCGTTTTAACTGTTGAGGCAATAAAACCAGTTTCAGAAAAGCTTACGCCACAAGTAACACTACCTAAATCTAGACCTAGGTATTTACTCATTATTTGTTTTCCTCTAAATAAAAACGTACTAATTCTTCAATGATCTCATGTCTTTCAATTGAAGAAATAACACTACGTGCATTATTATGAGATGAAATATAAGCAGGATCATTACTAATCAAATACCCAGCAAGTTGATTGATTGCATTATATCCTCTTTCATTTAATGCTTTTTCAACGTGTTTTAAAACTTCTTTGATATTCTCACGTCTTATTTCTTCTGCAGAGAAACTAATTGTTTCTGTCAAACCCTTCTGTGTCATAATAAAGTCCTCCTTGCATGAAATATTTTACTCTAATAATCTAAAATTGTATAGAATTCAACTATTAAAAAATATGAAAAAAGATGAGAAATATCCCATCTTTACTTCAATAATTCTTTTACTTTATCGATTGCTTCATCAATCTTGGAAGAGTCTTTGCCACCAGCTTGAGCCATGTCGGCTCTTCCGCCACCATTACCGCCACAAATCATAGCAGCTTGTTTTACAATATCACCTGCTTTAAAGCCTTTTGCGATTGCTTCTTTACTAGATGCACATACAAACGTTGTTTTACCATCTACAACATTAGAAATAAATACAAATCCATTATTTAATTTATTTCTTAATGTTTCGGCATATTCTTTCAATCCCTTTGTATCTTTTCCTTCTAACTTCAAGATTAAAGTTTGTACACCATTGATTTCTTCTGCTTTCTTGAAAATAGAATCTGCTTCTGAAGCCATTGCCTTACTTTCAGCTTCACTTACTGCTTTCTTTAATGATGCATTTTCTTCTAATAACTTTTGAATTCTCTCTTGAAGACCTTCGTAGTTTTTCATCTTCAAAAGTTTAGCAGTATTCAATAAATACTCTTCTTCTTTCTTAAATGAAGTATAAGATTCCATCTTTGTTTCACAAATGATACGTCTAACACCAGAACCTACTGATTCTTCTGATACGATACGGAAAGATCCTAAATCATTTGTGTTATTTACATGAGTACCACCACAGAATTCTTTAGAGAAATCTCCCATAGAAACGACACGTACTTCATCACCATATTTTTCATCAAATAACGCTGTAGCACCAGTCTTTTTCGCATCTTCAATTGCCATAACTTCAGTCGTTACAGGAATTGACTCATTAATCTTTTCATTAACAATTCTTTCAACTTCTTTGAGTTGTTCATCTGTTGGCTTTTCAAAGTGTGTAAAGTCAAATCTGCCATATTCTGGACAGTTGTAAGAACCAGCCTGCGCAATATGATCTCCTAATACTTCTTTCAATGCAGCTTGTAATAAATGTAGTGAAGAGTGATTAGCACGTGTACGTTGACGGGAAGCATAATCATATTCACCTTCTAGTACATCTCCAACATGTAAAGTACCTTCTACATTAGAAATATGATGCAATGGTTGTTTATGAGGTGCTTTTTGTACATCAACAACATCTGCCTTAAACGCATCATTCCATACTTTACCTTGGTCTGCACATTGGCCACCACTTTCTGCATAGAAACAAGTTTCACTTAAAATAATGTCACCTTCACCATCCAATGAATCAACTTTTACACCATCTTTAAATAAACCAATAACTTTACCAGTAGAATGTGTATTTGTGTAACCAGTGAATTTACTTTCTTCTGTAAAATCCATTAAGTCAGCAGATTGACCATGCATTGATTGTTCGTTACCTCTAGCTGCACGTGCACGCTCTTTTTGTGCTTGCATCTCAGATTCAAACCCTTCTGCATCCACTGTATAACCATTATCCATTGCGATTTCTTCTGTTAATTCTCTTGGATATCCATATGTATCGTATAACTTAAACACGACTTCACCTGGTAGTTTCTTTGTATCAGCATGTTGTTTTAACGCATCATTTAATAAAGCTTCACCATTGTTTAAAGTCTTATGGAAACTTTCTTCTTCATTACGTACAAGTTTAGATACAAGTTCAACCTTATCTAAAATATACTCATAATATTCTTTCATGTTATCTGCACAAACTTGTACGAGATTATACATGAATGATTCTTCAATGCCTAATTTAATTCCATAACGAACTGCTCTACGTAATACACGTCTTAAAACATAACCTCTACCTTCATTAGAGAACATCGCTCCATCAGCCAAAGCGAAAGTAACTGTACGAATATGGTCAGCAATGACACGATATGCCATTTTATATTCTGGCTCATCATATGTATGTTTTGCGTATTTTTCAGTTGCGTGAATAATTGGCAAGAATAAGTCTGTATCAAAGTTTGTTTCACCATCTTGCAAGAAACAAACTAGTCTTTCTAACCCCATACCAGTATCAATATTTTTATGTGGTAATTCCTTATATTCACTTCTATCTACTTCACCAGGTCTACAATCATATTGAGAGAATACAATGTTCCACAATTCTACATAACGATCATTTTCAATATCTTCAAAGAACAATTTTTCTCCAATACCTTCTGGATCATACTTTTCACCTCTATCAAAGAAAATTTCAGAGTCTGGTCCACCAGGTCCTCTACCAATTTCCCAGAAGTTATCAGCGTTTTTACAAATATGAGATTCAATCATTCCTGTTTTAACCCATAAATTGTATGCATCTTCATCATCAGGATAAACAGTAACGTACAGTCTTTCTTTATCCATCCCAATCCATTCAGGACTTGTTAAAAATTCCCAAGCCCATGGAATTGCTTGTTCTTTAAAGTAATCACCAATAGAAAAGTTACCTAACATTTCAAAGAATGTATGATGTCTAGCAGTTTTACCAACATTTTCAATATCATTTGTACGAATACATTTTTGAGCATTGGCAATTCTAGGATTTGCTGGTTTTTCTGTTCCGTCAAAATATTTCTTTAATGTAGAAACACCTGCATTAATCCAAAGTAATGTTGGATCATTGTGAGGAATCAAGCTTGCACTTGGTTCAATCATAAATCCTTTGGACTTAAAGAAATCCAAAAACATTTGTCGAATTTGATTACCTGTTAAATCTTTTTTCATAAAAACCTCCAAAATAAAAAACGTTCCTCATAACAGGAACGTTCAAAACGCGGTACCATCCTGATTCACATTTACATGTGCACCTTAATTAATCCTTAACGCGGAATACGATATGTTTTACATACTCTCCAAAGTAGCTTCATAATAAATCTATATAAAACTTTGCACCAACCAGTTTTTCTCTATCATAAAGAATTTATCATTACTTATCTTTTTCTTCGATTTGCAAAAATATGTTATCACTTTTCTGATTTAGAAACAAGTTACTAAAATTATTTTTCAAAACAATCTTGAATTCGCTCTTTTAGATATGTTTGCCGTTCATGTCTTTCCGAAATCATACACCCCTTTAAAAAAGCATTTTTATCACCAACCATAATCAATGACTTTTTACTACGTGTAATAGCAGTATAAATCAGTTTTCGATTTAACATAATCGTATGTTGCGTTGTAAATGGCATCATTACAATCGAATACTCACTACCTTGTGATTTATGAACCGAAATACAATACGCTAATGTGATATTCATAAAATCTTCTGGTTTATATTCAACAATCACATCTTGAAAAGAAACAATAATTGTAGTCTTTTTATCTTCACTCATAGAAGGTGGAATGATTTCTTGAATGATTCCAATATCACCATTATATACTTGATCATCTGGTTGATTTTTTAATTGTAAGATTTTATCTCCTTCGCGGAATGTTATATAACCTAATTTCACTTCTAATTTATCATTAGATGGTGGATTAAATGCTTCTTGTAAAGCTTTATTTAAAACATTGATTCCTGCACTTCCATTGTACATTGGTGAAAGAACTTGGATATCTTCAATAGAATAATTTTTCTCAATGGATGTTTGTACAAGTTGAACAATAATTGATTTGATATCTATTGGATTACATTCTAAAAACATCGCATCATTTTTATATCTTTCAAATTCAATATTTCCTTCTAATATATCTTTCGCTAAAGATATGACACCACTACCTTCTTTTTGTCGATAAATTTGATTTAAATGAACAACAGGAAAACAACAAGAAGCAATTAAGTCTCTTAATACACTTCCACAAGATACGGAAGGTAATTGTTCTTCATCACCAATAATACATATCTTTTTAATGTTCTTACTCGCTTTTAAAAGATTTGAAAATAAATACGTATCAACCATAGAGAATTCATCAATAATTAATACATCACAAGTTAATGGCTCTTTTTCATTTTTTTTAAATTCATTACTTTCTAGATTCCATTCTAACAATGAATGAATCGTAGAAGATTCAATCTCACAAATTTCAGATATTCTTTTTGCGGCTCTACCAGTAGGCGCACAACAAGCAATATTACAATTTGGATATATCATCTTTAGTAAAGTAACCATCGCCTTAACAACCGTTGTTTTACCAGTACCTGGTCCTCCAGTCAATATAGAAAACGGTTTTTGAAAGAGCGTTTCAATTGCGTTGATTTGTAATTCATCATAAACAATTCCTAGATTTTTCTGTAAAGATTCTAAGTATTCTCGAAAAAGATCTACATCATAATCTTCTAATTTTTTATAAGGGAAATCTGATAAAAATTGAGCAATTTGTTTTTCCGAATCATATTGTGCTTTTGTATAAATTCTATTATCGTCAATCACTAACGCACGTGAAATAACACAAGATTCTAATATTGAATCATAATCAATTTCATATCCTTTTGTTTTCTTTAAAAACTCTTCTTGAAAAAAATCAAGTAAAAGATAAGAATCTCCATTTTTCATACATAGATTTTCACATAAGGCAATCATATATGCATGTAATCGATTTGGATCATCTTTTGGAAATCCTAATGATTCCGCTATTTTATCTGCAGTCGCAAATCCAAATCCATCTAATTCTTCTACGACGCGATATGGATTTTCTTTTATCAGCTTTAATGAATCTTTTCCATATTTTTGATTGATACGAATTAAATTACGCATACCAATTCCATGAATATTCATAAAAGACACTAGTTCTTGTAATCCATCTTCATCTTGATGGATTCCTTCTACAATACTATCAAATTGTTTTTTATTTAATTTTTTTACTCGCAACAAACAATTTTCATCTTCTTTGATTTCTTGCAAGCAATTTTCACCTAACGTCTCAACGATTTTCTCTGCCATTTTTTTACCAATACCAGGAAAAGAAGAACTAGATAAATAACGAATGATTCCTTCCCTTTCGCTAGGTAAAGGTTTATCCATTGACTCTACTTTAAATTGAATTCCATATTTAGGATGTTCTACGTAGTATCCATGAATGTTAAAAAGGACATCTTCCTCAATTTCAAGAAAGGTGCCTGTAATAATGATATGATGTTCATTCTCATCATTGACACGAAACTTAGCTACTGTATAGTAATTTGATTCATTTCGATAAAGAACAAACGTGATTTTTCCATTTAAAGTAATTAATTCATCCATAGTTTATTGATTTATGACACGAATAATTTCATCCATTAAATTCTTTTCATTTTGATATACAATATCAATCTTTCCACCACAAATCACAGTATCTCCATCATAAATAACTGCTTCTTGACCTGGTGTAACAGAACGAATACCTTCAGGATATTCACATACTAATGTTCCATCTTCTTTTTGCGTTAAAGTAATTTCATTATCTTGTTGGCGATAACGGAATTTTGCGCCACAATGAATTGGTAAATCTCTATCCGCAAGCCAATTAACATCAATCACAGTACAAGAAGTAGAATATAACCATTCTTGGTGTTGTTCATCTGTCACATACAATTCATTCTTTGTGACATCCTTTCCAATAACATAAAAAGGTCCAATTCCACCAATATCCAATCCTTTTCTTTGACCAACAGTGTAATACATTACACCTTGATGTTGTCCAACAACTTCTTTTGTATTGATATTAATGATTTTTCCAGGTTTCATTGGAAGATAATTTGATAAAAACTGTCGAAAATTTCTTTCACCAATAAAACAAATACCTGTAGAATCTTTCTTTTTCGCAATTGATAAATCTAATTCTTCCGCAAGCTTTCTAACAGTAGGTTTATCTACAGTTCCTAAAGGAAATAATACATGCTCCAATACTGCACGATTAATTTCTGTTAAAAAGTAAGATTGATCTTTATTTCTATCATCTGCTTTTTGAAGAACATGGATTCCATTCTCTTCACCTAATTTACAATAATGACCTGTAGCTACTGTATCAAATCCTTTTTCTTTCGCAAATTTCATAAAAGAATCAAATTTGATATAACGATTACATAAAATATCAGGATTTGGGGTTCTACCTCTTTTGTATTCTTCTAAGAATGTTTTAAAGACTTCATCCCAATACTCTTTAATAAAATCCACTCTTAATAAAGGTAATCCTAGTTTATCCGCAACATCTTGTGCATCTTTATAATCTGCTTCTTGAGGGCATACCGCATCATTGATTGTAGGATTTCCTTCAAAGTCATCATTTGCCATAGAATCCCAGTTTCTCATAAAGGCACATGTTACATCATATCCATCTTTTTTTAATAAATATGCCGCAATAGCAGAATCTACACCACCACTTAAACCAACTAATACTTTCTTCATATATCACCATTCACACAAAAAGAAGCATTAAGCCTCTTCATTGTGTACCTCTCCACATGTTTTGTAATTTGGACATTCTACATTGCATACATGATCTGCAATTTTCCTTAATTCCTTAGGAACAAATACACCAATTTCTTCTTCATCATATCCAACTTGAAAATTACTTTCATTTAAAATGATTGGTCTTTTTAAAATACTTGGATTATTTTTAATGAAATGAATCAATTCATCTGTTTTCATAGAATCAATATCAATCTTCGACTCTTGAATAATTTTACTTCTTTTGGAAACAATATCATCTGTTCCATTTTCACTTCTCATTAATAAGTGTTTAATTTCATTATCATTTAACAATGTTTTAAAAATATTTTTTTCAATAAAAGGAAGATTTCTATCTTTTAACCACTGTTTCACTTTTCTACATGATGCACATCCTGGTGAAGTATATACAACGATCATAAAATTACCTCCTTTTTTCAATAGAAACATTATAACAAATTCGTCAACCCTTAGAATATACACTTGAATGTTAATGTTGTTTTTCATAAAATAGATACATAAAAGGAAGTGCATTATTCTATTTTCCCTGCTTAGAAAGACAGTGTTTGATGAAAACTGTACATAAAATAGATTATATTGGAGCTTCATAAAACACTTTTATACGTGAATCGTTTATCTTCATAAAGTGATCTCATGATTATGAGATAAGTCGGGTGGTACCGCGCAAGTTCGTCTCATGCGTCCCTTCAATGATATGAAGAGACGTTTTTTATTGGAGGTACTTATGAAAAGAATGTTATCAGGTATTAAACCTACAGGAGAATTACATTTAGGTTCTTATATTGGAGCTCTAAAACAATTTGTAAAATATCAAGATGATTATGAGATGTTCGCATTTATCGCAAATCTTCACTGTATCACCGTTCCACAAGATCCTGAAGAATTACAAAAGAATTTGCATGATTGTGTTGCATTATATCTTGCGTGTGGATTAGATCCTTCTAAAGCTACGATTTTCTTACAAACAGATGTTCCAGCACATGCTACACTTGGTTATATCATGTGTTGTCATACATATATGGGTGAATTAAATCGTATGACACAATTCAAAGACAAACAAGCCAAAGGTGAAAAGAACTTGACTGGTGGACTTTATACATACCCTGCTTTAATGGCAGCAGATATTTTACTATATGATCCAACTTATGTTCCTGTTGGGGAAGATCAAAAACAACATGTTGAATTAACAAGAGATGTCGCACAAAGAATGAATAATCGTTATGGAGATCTATTTACAATTCCTGAACCATTGGTTGGAAAAGTAGGTGCGAGAATCATGTCTTTAACAGAGCCAACGAAAAAAATGAGTAAATCTGATGGCATCAATAAAGGATGTATTTATTTGTTAGATGATTTAAAAATAGCTAGAAAGAAAGTTATGGGTGCTGTAACAGATAACTTAGCACATGTTCATTTTGATCCTGTCAATCAGCCAGGCATCTCAAACCTAATGCAAATCTATTCTTCTTTAAATAATGATTTATCATTTGAAGAAATCGAAAAAGAATTTGATGGTAAAGGATATGGAGATTTCAAGCGTGCAGTTGCGGATAGTGTTTGTGAATTATTAGAAAGTATTCAAACAAAATATAAAGAAATTTGTGAATCTGACATTATTGAAAAAACATTAAAAGAAGGTGCAGAAAAAGCAAATATTATCGCAAACGCTAAAGTACAAAAAGTACAAAAAGCAATCGGAATGGAAATTGTAAAATAAAAAAAGAACTCGTTGAAGTGAATATACTTCATTGAGTTCTTTTTATTTTACTTTTTACTAGCGATTTCTTCTCTTAACATCTTATAGAAATCTTCAGATGACATTGCGACTTGTTCTCTAGATCCATAACGTCTAACAGTTACTCCGTTCTTTTCCACTTCTCCATCCCCTACAACGATTTGTACAGGAACCTTTGAAGTTTGGGCTTCACGAATTCTATAACCAAGTTTTTCATTTCTTGCATCAAGTGAAGCTCTAACTCCCATTGCACATAAGTTATCTACAATTCCTTGAGCGTATGTAGAATGAACTTCAGGTGCTACTGGGACAACAACAACTTGTTTTGGAGATAACCATAAAGGTAAAACACCTTTTGTTTCTTCTAATAAGAATGCAATGAAACGATCTAATGATCCTAAAATAGCTCTATGAATTACTACAGGTCTCTTCTTTTCTTGATCAGAATCTACATATTCAAGTTCAAATCTTTCAGGTAACTGATAATCTAATTGAATTGTAGATAAAGTTACATCATGTCCTAAAGCAGAACGTACTTGTACGTCAATCTTTGGACCATAGAACGCAGCTTCACCTTCTGCTTCATAGAAAGGAACATTCATTTCTTTTAATACTTCACGCAATTCAGATTCACTCTTTTCCCAAAGTTCATCATGGCCAAAATATTTTTCTTTATTATTAGGATCTCTTAGAGATAATCTAAAGGAATATTTTTCAAAGCCAAAATCTTTATAAACATCCAAAATCAATTTTGTAACATCTTTGATTTCATCCGCAATTTGATCAGGTCTACAGAAGATATGAGAGTCATTTTGTGTGAACGCTCTAGCTCTTTCAATACCCGTTAAAGCACCACTTGCTTCAAAGCGGAAATCATTTGCGATTTCTGCAATTCTAACAGGAAGATCTCTATAAGAATGTAATTTACTCTTATACATAATCATATGTTCTGGACAGTTCATAGGTCTTAATGCATATGCATTTTCTGGATCTTTGATAGATGTCATTGCTGGGAACATATCATCTTTATAATGATCCCAGTGCCCTGAAATCTTATAGAGCTTTGTATTAACAACACTTGGTGTCATAACATGCAAGTAACCTTGAGCGAGTTCCTTGTTCATAATATAGTCAGATAACAATCTACGCACTGTAAAACCATTAGGTAAATACATTGGTAGACCAGCACCAACTGTATCGGAGAACATAAACATCTGTAAATCTTTTCCAAGTTTTCTGTGATCTCTTTGTTTTGCTTCTTCTAAATCTTGTAGATGAGCTTCTAGTTCTTCTGCAGTTGGAAAACAAACACCATAAATTCTTTGAAGAACTTTATTGTTTTTATCACCTTTCCAGTAAGCACCAGAATGTTTGATCAACTTAAAGTTTTTACATAACTTTTCGTTATCTACATGAGGTCCTCTACATAAGTCAGTGTAATCACCTTGTGTATACATAGAAATATTTGTACCTTCAGGCATTCTTGTGATGAGATCAACTTTATATGGATCATCTTTAAACTGTTCTAATGCTTCTTCTCTTGAAATTTCATGACGTACGATTTTTTTACCATCTTTGGCAATCTTCTTCATTTCTTTTTCAATCTTCTTTAGATCCTCATCAGAAATTGTTACATCTCCTAAATCAACATCATAATAGAAGCCTTCTTCAACAACTGGTCCAACCCAAAATTTGGCGTTTGGCCAAATGTGTTGAATTGCATGTGCCATCATATGTGCACATGAGTGATTTAATGTTTCAAGTTCTTTGTTTTCTGTAAAATTAATCATTTCTGTACTCCTTTTGAGGACAAAATAAAACGTCCTCTCTTCATGAAAGGACGCTGAACTAGCGCGGTACCACCTTTTTTCCCTTACGGGCCCTCAAATCCTTAACGCGGAAAACGGTAATCTTTTTCAAGTACTGTTCACAGGTAGTAATTCTAAATACCTTCATTTCTTTTTCACCTGCCAAGAAACTCTCTACATCAAGTTGTTTAGAACCGTGTCCTGATCTTTACATTTGTCTAAATTTTAGGTTTTCTATATGCGAATGTCAACAATTAATTTTGATAGTATTTGGCATTTTATTCGCAATTAGCAATTTACAATATAATTCACATCGTTTCATTTGAGAAGCAACAATTCGATAATTAACTGGAGCTTCATAAACAAGACCATTCAAAAAATGAATAGTTGTTTTATACGAACCATTTGCGTGATATGCATAAATACTATCATATAAAAGCCAAAAATTCTCTTGAGAAGATAAACCTCTTAGTGGAAAATAAATATTCATAGATAATTCAGATATTAAAATAGCCGATTTCTTTTTGGTATTCGTTAATTCTTGAAAAGAAGCCATTCTTCCTTTTAAGTTAGAGCCAAAAGATAATACAATTTCTTCTAACCAGTCTAGCGTCGTAAAAGAATGTTCGACTTTATGTTCTGCATCAAAGATAAAAATAGATGTTTTATATTTCGATTCAATAACATTTGGTCTTTCGTGTTTACTTGCAACAACAGCTTCTGCCATCACATTCACCCTCTTCATAACACAAAACTTCTAAAGCCCTAAAATCAATTGCATAAGCTTCTATTTCAACTAGCGCATCCCCAACTAACCCATTTACAGCACATGCACTTCTTGCCGGATATGGATCCTCAAAATACGTTTCATAAACTTCATTCATTTGTTGAAAATCAGAAATGTCTTTTAAAAATACTGTGGTTTTGACAATATATCTCATATCCATTTCAGCTTCTTCTAAAACACGTTTCATATTATCTAAGCATTGTTTTGTTTGTTGCTTAATATCACCATCTACAATTTTATTTGTTTTAGGATCAATTGGTAGTTGCCCAGAAATATAGATTTGGTCACAAACCTTTAATCCAGGCGAATACGGGCCTTTCATACATGGACAAATTTTTGAAATGATTTTTTCTTTAATATTCATCTGATTCCTCACTATGTGAATCATCAAAATCATCTTCGCTGTTTTCTAAATAAGAAAGATAGATTTCTTCTCTACGTTTAAAAATAGATTCATGATTTCGATTAGAAACTGCGTAGATCAAATAAATGCTTAGCCCAACAAATAATAAAAGTACAATAAAACTTAGATAATCATTTAAATTTTCTAGCATTTCAAAATTCACCTCTTGATTCCATTATACTGATTTTATTATTTCAGTCCATGATTATGAACTTGTTGTAAGAAATCTTCACCTTTAATTGTTTCATGTTGGCACAAATTAGGATAATGTAATTGTTTTAATACTTCATAAGAAACAAGGGCTACACAATTCGATAAATTTAAACTTCTTGCTTCTTTTACCATCGGAATACGAATACATGTATCTAAATGATCATATAAAATATCTTTAGGAATACCTGTACTTTCTTTTCCAAACACTAAATAAATATTATCTGTATCTTTTGTATATTCAAAAGCATCTGGTGTCTTTGTAGCATAGCGAGAAACGAAATAAAAAGAACCATAATTCTTTTCTAAAAAAGCATTCCAATTTGGATATGTTTGATAATAGACATCTTTCACATAATCCATTCCAGCTCTTCTTAAATGTTTTTCATCTAAAGAAAACCCTAATGGTTCAATGAGATGTAGTTTCATATCAAAAGCCATGCAAGTACGCATGATATTACCAGTATTAGCTGGTATTTCTGGTTCATATAAAACAATGTTAATCATACTGTCACCTTCTTCATATGATAAATCACAAAATAAATGATTCCTATCATTACTACGTATACAATCATTATCAAAATCACCAAATCAAAAAAGAAACTTTCTGGAAACATATTAATCATGATTGATGTATTTGGATCTAAGATAAATAAATCATTATCAAAGAATATATAATGAAAATTCATCCAAAAATCATAAAAATCACATATGGCATAAATCGCTAATAAACTTACGAAAAAAACGATGATTCCTATCGCCACTTTAAATCCATAATCAAAATATAGAAAAAAATTCTTTTTTTCTTTTCGATAAAGAATGAAAGCTAAAATAAAAGAAATTCCAAAGAGAACATAGCCGCAAGTTTTGGAATGCTTACATAGATTCTTAACATCAACCATATGCAACGTTTCTCTTTCATTAAAGACTTCTCTTTGATAATCATTGATGGTAGCTTCTACAACAATATCGTCTCTTTTATCTTCTAGATAATCTAATAAAGTATCAGTCGCTTTCATTAGATCATCATCACTCATCCCAATCACTTCAGCTTGATGATTTTTTTGATATTCATAAGAATAAAAATTTTTTTGAAATGATAGAAAAAAAACAATGCCTAATAAAATTGAAATACATAAACAAAGACTAGAAATAACAGATACTATTTTAAATCTTTTGTTCATTCAACCACGCTTCCAATTTACGAACAGCTTTTCCACGGTGTGAAATAGAATTTTTTTCATCTTTGCTCATCTCTGCCATTGTTTTGTGTAATGGTGGATAATAAATAATTGGATCATATCCAAAACCATTTTCCCCTTTTGCGTCAATTGCAATTTCACATTCTACTGTATCTTCAAATACAATAGGTTCTTCATCTTTTCTAGTAATGGCAATCGCACATACATATCTACAACTTCTATTCGTTTGATATTTCATCAATTCTAAAACTTTTTGATTTTTGATTGTATAACTTGTTTCATGGCCTAACCATCTAGCACTCATAACACCAGGCTTTTTATCTAATGCATCAATTTCTAGTCCAGAATCATCTGAAATAGCCATGATACCATATTGATCAGTCACAGCTTGTGCTTTAATAATTGCGTTATCATGAAATGTTGTTCCATTTTCATCTACTTCCTTCATATCAGGAAAATCAACTAATGATTTAACAGTATATCCTTTTGGTTCTAACATTTCTTTAAATTCTTTAATCTTACCAGCATTTCCACTAGCTACTACAATAACTTTATCTTCCATTCTTATAAACTCCTATTAACTTTTCTTCTTGTAAATCTTGATATAAAAAATCATTAATTTCGCTTTTTATTGTATCACTGATTTGACTCATTCTACCTTTTTCTAAAACAAATGGATCAATATATCTTTTTTTCGCATGAACGATCATACCTGACTTATCTTCTATCACATCCGATAAGTTAGTATACCGAATCCATTTTGAATCATCTTTTATCTTTTGAATGACTTGTTGTTCATCTGTATAGAGATCATCATAACTTAGAATATTTTGATTCATATATTTTTTGATGAGATGAGCTAACATTTCCATTGCATATCGATCTTGTTTAGAAGAATATAGCTTCCCACATTTTAAAGCCAATTGTGCGAATCGTTCTGCATAGATTTCATGTTGAAACATCATTTCTTCTTCATTTTCTTCATTGATACCAATTTGAATATCTCGAAAAATGTCTTTTACTTCTTCTTCTGAAATAAAATGATAGTTCACACCATTTGAGAGTGTATATTCTAAACGATCGCTTGATAATTTAGGAGAATCATTATCAGCAATAGGATATATATGATAGTCACAAACAGATGAAATAGAAATTCTATCTTTTCGTAATAATTGTTGAATCAAAGTATCACTTTCTATAATTTCTCTCGTTTCTCTTTCTGTAGATTCTTGATGGATATAATCACCATTTAAAAAATCAATCGTATGAGAAAATGCCGGTGTAGAAATATCATGAAACAAACCAGATAATGCTTGTTTCAAATCTTTTGTGAAATAGTAAATGATACAAGATACACGTAAAGAATGATCATAACGAGAATATGGTAAAAGATTACAAAATATAGGTAAACTTGTATAATTCACTCCACAATTCATATCGATTTTCTTCAAACGAAGCATTGCTTCACTAGATAAATAAGGTTTTATTTCTTCTGGAATCTGAAAAAACATTACAATAAACCTTCATCTTCCATCTTCTTTAATTGATATACTGCACCATATTTTCTAGAATCTTCATGAAAAGTAACGCCTCTAATTTCAGGCTCAAAAACATTTTGATAAAAATCAGATGCGAAACGATGTTCTACTGCTTCTTGTATCATTTCCATAAAAATTGGTTCATCAGTAATATTTCCAGAAATAACAAATACACTAGCGTCTACAATACATTGAATATTATAGATGTAATTTGCTAGTCTTTCGCAATACATTCTTACACCATCTTTTAATCCAGGATTATCATGATTTAAACCAAACATAATTTTTAATACATTCATGTTTTCTTTTCCTGTTTTTTGTTTTACACAATCTACTAGACCATCTAAAGAACAACTTAACGCAAACATATCTTGATTATCATAGTTTCTTTCATAACAATCTGTTAAATAAGAGAATTCACCTGCGCCAAAATGCGCACCATTGAAAATCTTTCCTTCATGGATAATTGCTCCGCCAATCCCAGTACCTAATAACATCAACATCACACCATGATCCACTTTTTTTAGTGAACCATATCCAATTTCAGCAAGTGTTGCTGCTTTAGCATCATTTAAGATAATCGTAGGTAAACCAGTCAACTCTTTTAATTCCATCGCAAGCGGTTCATTACGAATAAAACGATAAATACCTCCAGAATATGTAATACCACATTCTGTATCAATGACACCAGGCATTGTAATAGCTAATCCATGCACTTCGTTTTTATACGTATTTGTTACTTCAACAATCGTATTCAAAAAAATTTCTCTATCATCTACAGGAACTTCTAATTTACCATGTTTGATGACATCCAAGCATTCAGATGTAACTGACCAACGCAACCATTTGCTTCCAATATCAATCGTAAAATATTTTTTCATAACATTCTCATTCTTCTAAAGAAAGCCATTTACTTTTATTTTTTATTTTAATGACTTCTTGATATTCTTGTATACTTTCTTTATCTAAAGCTACTAATAAAAATTTATCTCTCATTTTACAAACATAATCTGGATCAACATCATAATTAATCATTAAATCCGTTCTGTTTTTTGCTTGAACCAATGTTTGCCAAGTAATTGCACGATATGCAGGAGACGTAACTTTATTATTTACATGAAAGATCCATTTGATCATACTTTGATAATAATGAATCTGTTTTTCTAATTCATCTTTGATTTCAATTAAAGATAATAATCTTTCTTCCGGTGGTTTATTAGAATGTCCAACAATATTTGTCGTATTAACTGATTTCACATTTTTGATTTCTTCAATGATTTGTTCTAATTCTAATTCCGTTTTTTTCAAATTAGATTCATAAGTGAAATACATTCTGCATTTCTTTTTATAAAGAAGAAGCCATTCCGCTTTCTTATTAATCATCCTCAAATACCTCATCAATCCATTTATACAAAGCTACTTGTAAAGCACGTCGTGTAATCCCATATTTTTCAGAAACTTCAATCTGAGATTTTCCTTCTACACATAATAACCAAATCATTACTTTCGCACTTGTCCCACATTTATCATCTATATCCTTAAATGTTTCTTCTACAAAATGGACATCATCTTCTAAAAAAGAATAAAACATATCATCTCCTTTTGATTTTGAATGATATAAAGATAAAGTCGTTTTTTCACTTTTATAAACACGGCAACTTGCTTTAAAAGCTTGCCATTTTTCTTTTTTGTCCATGAACGTATTATAACATAACAAAAGAAAGCCAAGATAGTGACTTGACTTTCAATCTAATAAATCATTTATGCAACGCGGATTCCACCAACATTACGAATTCTTAAAATATAACAACAGCCTTCACCAAATGTAGATTCCATCATAGAAATAAATTGATCTGTTGTTTCTTTCTTTACAAATGCTTGTATCGTTCCAGCAAATCCACCACCATGAACACGATATGCGCCATCTTCACCAATGATAGCTTCAGATAAAGCAAGACCTACTGCGACTGCTTGTGATTCCGGAGTTGTAGGAACACAGATGTTTTGAAGATACATCCATGAAGAATGACCTGATTCTCTAACAAGCTTCAAGAATAAATCAATATCTTTATTCTGTAATGCATCAGCTTCATCTTGCGCACGCTTTGTTTCTTGTAAGAAATGATACGCTCTTAAAAAAGCTCTATCCCCACATGTTTCTCTGATTTGTTTGACATGAGATAATAACGCATCCAAGTTTGTTTGACCAAGCACTTCACATCCTAAAACTTTCGCTACTGCTTTCATTTCAGCAGGAACTTTAGAATATTCATCACTCAAATTTGCATGTGACGCTTTAACGTCAGTGATAATTAAATCATATCCATAATCAGATGGATCAAATGGAACTTTTACAACAACAGGATTTTCTGGATCTTTAAAATCCATTGCCGCAAATGAGCCAACAGAACAAGCCATTTGATCAAGTAGACCACTTGCCTTCATGAAATAAACATTCTCGGCATATTGACCAATCTTTGCGATATCTTCACTTGATACATTTCCATCATTATACAAATCATTTTGTATTGTCCCTAAAAGAACTTCAAAAGCAGCACTACTAGACATGCCACCACCATTGATGACATCACTTTCAGCATAACATAAAAATCCACCTGCTTTGTATCCACGATTATTCAACCCAGCCGCAACACCACGAATCAAAGCTTCTGTAGTATTCTTTTCACTTTCATTGATTTCTAGTTGTGATACATCAACTGGTTTTACAGAGTAACCTTTTGACTGATACGTAACAATCGAATCATCTGTAGGAATAACACAGGCCACAACATCAAGATTCAATGATGCTGCTAATACTTTTCCTAATTGATGGTCCGTATGGTTACCACCCACTTCTGTTCTACCTGGAGCAGAGAAGATTTTAGCTTCATGATCTCCGAAAGCATCTTTTGCGTTTTGTAAAATAGATTCATAGCGCTTAGCTTGATTGCTAAGAGCTTGTTCACCGTAAAGAGAAATCAATTTATCATTGAGTTTTCCTTCATGAATGAACGCAATAAGTTCTGAAATTTTCATAATGATCTCCTTGGCTATTTTGCCATTTTTTCAAAAGCATCTTTCGCAGCGTTTTGTTCTGCTTGCTTTTTTGAAACACCTTTACCAGTTCCTAAAATGATATTATCCATCACACAATTCATAACGAATTCTGGACAATTCGCTGGACCTGTTTCTGATACAAGTTTATATTGCACAGTACGTTTTTTATCTGCTTGTACAAATTCTTGTAATTTACTTTTATAATCATGAATCGTTTCAATATTTTCTGGATGAGATAAACGTGGTGTAATGCAATCATTTAAGATATTATCTACAGCCTTCATTCCTTGATCTAAAAATAATGCTCCAAGAAATGCTTCAAATGCATCCGCAATAATTGCATCTTTATTTCTACCACCAGTTTTTTCTTCACCTGCACCTAATAATAGAAAATCATTTAAATGCAATTCTCTACCATACATCGCTAATGCTTTTTCACAAACAAGTTTCGCACGCAATCTCGTCATTTGCCCTTCTGAAATATTTAAAGGCCAAATAGCACGAGAACTCCACAATTGTAAAACCGCATCCCCCATAAACTCTAATCTTTCATTATCATGAAATTGTTTATGTTCATGTGCATAACTGCTATGCATAAATGCCTGTTCAACCATCTCTGGATGATTAACAGTAATCCCTCTATTCTTTAACCAATCAATGATCGTCAAAATCAATTCCTCCTTAATCTACATATTCACTATTTTCTTCGCGTCTCCGCTTAACACTTTCAACAATGCGAATATAGTCTGGATTTTCTGGTTGTTGGACAATTTTAAAAGCATCATCCTTACAAACTTGAATCATATTTGTATCTTCATATAAATTTCCTAAAATCAAATCAGGAACACCAGACTGTCTAGTACCTAGTATATCACCTGGCCCTCTTAAGCGTAAATCTTCATAAGATATTTCAAAGCCGTTATTTGTTTTCACAAGAACATTCAACCTTTGAATCACATCTTGATTTTTATTATCTGTTAATAACCAGCATTTCCCTTGTTCATTTCCTCTTTGGATGCGTCCTCTCAATTGATGAAGTTGTGATAAGCCAAATCGATCTGCATCATAAATTATCATACCTGTAGCGTTCACTACATTCATCCCTACTTCTACAACAGTCGTAGAAACTAGTACTTGAATGTGATTCTCATAGAACTCTTGCATGATATTTTGTTTTTCTTCTGAACTCATCTTTCCATGTAACATACCTACTTTATAATTTGAAAATAATTTTGTAAGATTTTGTTGCATTTGAAACACATCTCTTGCCTTATAATCTTCATTTTCTTCTACAGCAGCACAAATTACATACAATTGATGTCCAGACTCTAATATTTCATTTACATCTGATAGAATTGTACGAAATGAATTTTCTTGGATAAGTTTTGTGATGGGTTCTTTTCTTCCTTCAGGCATTGTTTCAATTGTACTGACTTCCATATCCCCAAAAATCGTAGACGCTAAAGTTCTAGGAATAGGTGTTGCAGACATCAAAAGAAAATCTGTATTGTTACCTTTTAAACGTAATGCTTTTCTTTGATTCACTCCAAAACGTTGTTGTTCATCAGCGACAACATAGCCAAGATTCTTAAACTTTACACTATCTTGAATAAGTGCATGTGTACCTACTAAAATATCAATTTCACCATTTTCACATTCTTTTAATATTTTATTTTTATCGTTGTTATTTAAACCGGAAAATAAAACATCTATATGAATAGAATCATCTTTGATTAAAGAGCATAAAGAATCATAATGTTGTTTGGCCAGAATCTCCGTAGGAGCTAATAAAGCACATTGAAAACCACTCAAAGCACATGCATATAATGAAATTACAGCGACTATTGTTTTTCCGCATCCAACATCACCTTGTACCAAGCGATACATCGGATTAGTTGATGAAAGTTCTTTTAAAATCTGATTAATTGTTTCTTTTTGATCCATTGTCAATGAAAAAGGTAGTTCTTGAATCATCTTTTCTATTTTTTGATGGGAAAAGATTTTTGGCTCTTTATAGACAAAAAGTCCTTCTTCGTTTTTATTCAACTGTAATGCAATAAAAAAGCGTAAAAATTCTTCATATTTTAAAGTTCGAATAGCAAGTTTTGTATCATTTTCTGTTTGTGGAAAATGAATTCTACGTATTGCTTCGCTTTTTCTTAATAAACGATATTTACGAATCATTTCTTCAGGAACATAATCTTGTATTTCATTTTGAACAGCTTCATATACTTTTTGTATAGAATCACGTATCGTTCTTTGTTGGATTCCATCTTTTGTTGCATAGATAGGAGTAATCATATCATGTTTTGATAAAGGTTTTGTATCATAATTCATTGCGGTAACTTTATGATTTCCCATGTAGATACCTGTAATTGTTAAGATCTGATTTACCTGGAGCTGATTCGCCCAAGGACGATTGAAGATTGTAATTTTAATAATAGAATCATCATGCATCACTTGAAATGAACTCGTTACAAATTTTCCCCTTCGAAACGTAGAAACTCTACTGATAACTTCCGCTTGAAAAGTAATCTTTTCTTTTATTTTCCATTGTTCAATTTGTTTTGTACATAAAACATCATAACGAGATGGATAATAAGATAATAATTGTTCAGAATTTTGAATATGTAATCGTTCTAAAGTTTCTAAACGTTTTTGTGTGAAATGAAAAATTTTATCTGTTAAATCCATAGCACTATTATATCTCATTTCTACTCCAAGAATTTACAATCAGAAAAATTCAAAGTAAAAAAATAAATATCAAAGGTTTAACTTTGATACTCATCTGAAAAATTAATTTGTTTTTTTATATTTTCTAATAGATCTTCTCTTCCCATCATTTGACAAATGTTTTCTACAATATCAAACGCTAGAGATTCTCCTTCCTCTTCTTCATAAGTTAATGGTAAGAATAGAAATACTTCATGAATCAATAATGACTTTGCCATTTCATACATATCAGGATTTTTCTCTAACCATTTCTGTAATAAAAGATTTGCCTTTAAAAATCCCTTTGATTTCGCACATGGTGTAATCGAATCACCATAAAATGTATATTCAACCCCATCTTTATTCCAAACAAATTCATCTTGTATCTCTTGTTCAGCAAGACTTTCCACTAATAAGGCTGCAGCATCTACATAAGGATCCTCTTTTAAGTAATCTCGAATATCTTCTATATAATCTCTTAAATTCCTTTTAACTAACTGACTACAAGCAATCAGTTGTTGTTCACTTGTTCCATGTAGACCATCTAAAATATCATCTATATTTCTTTCATATGAATTACTTTGATCACTCATTTGGAATTTCAAATCATGTAATAAAGCGTATAACTTATCTTCAACATCTTTTGGAATATAAGGCATACTAAGTTCTTTTTTTAGAAGAGACATCGCTTCACAATAATTTTTATTTTCAATATTTTCTTGAATCTCTTGTATTACTTCATCATAATAATTTTCCATAGGTTCAGTATACAATTTTATTCTCATCTTCTCAAATAATTGATACAATGATGTCATGGAAGAAATCATTTTAGTTTCAGATAATCATGGGAAAATAGAACCTTTAAAATACTTAAAAGAAAAATATCCAATAACCGATTATTTTATTCACTGTGGAGATTCAGAAATGTATCCATATCAATTGGATGGTTTTTCTAGTGTACAAGGAAATAATGATTACTTCCAAGCATACCCTAATGAAAAAGTTATACAAATTGAACAACATCGTATCTTAGTTGTGCATGGACATATGCATATGATTTATGGACAACCTCAACTCTTAGCAAATTACGCAAAGAAACTATATTGTGATATTACATTCTTCGGTCATACACATGTACCTCAAGACATTACTGTTGATGGTATACGTTGTATCAATCCAGGAAGTATTTGGCATAATCGAGATGGTTCTAACCCAAGTTATATGGTTATTCAATTAGAGGATCAAAATATAAAAGTCGAAAAAAAATTTTACAAATTTTAGAAAAGCACTTGCCAAATACAATACTCTTTGGTATATTATTAATCGCTGTCTTGGTAGCTCAGCTGGATAGAGCACCCGCCTTCTAAGCGGACGGTCAGGAGTTCGAATCTCCTCCAGGACACCATCTCAAAACACTGTTTATTAAAACAGTGTTTTTTGTTATAATTTTGTTATGAATTTGAATTTATATCCATTAAATTTATACATATTATGTTTATCCGCATGTATTGTAATTATCTTTTTGATTATTACTTTCATGCATTTAAATACGCTTGAAAAAGTTCTAAAAAAAGAACAAAGCTCTATAAATAATATCCAGCATCAAATTAAACTTTCTCAAATCAAAGCACAAGCTATCAAAGAAAAATATAAAGAAGATCATAAAAACGATAAATATTATAAAGTATTGATTCCAATACTCTTAGCTATCTATTCTACATATCAAAATGATGAAGAATTAAAAGGCTTCAAAGGTTATCGTACAGCAACAAAAAAAGTAATAAAAAAGAAAATGCAAAGACGTTAAAAAGACGCAGTAAATTTAGTTGGGGTTGAGAAGGATTTGGCAACAAAATAACTT
>CAVFDO010000010.1:0-31546 GCA_963621095.1 bacterium | reverse complement strand
AAGTCGTAAGTTAGTCGTAAGTTAGTCGTAAGCTTAGAAAGGAGTGAACATGTCAATTCCAATCACAATCGAAAAGTTAATCAATGATAATGTTGTTGAATGGGCTAGAATTGAGTTCAAAGAGGGATGGAATCCTGATAGTACTCTAAAAACAATTAGTGCTTTCGCCAATGATATCGACAATTGGGGTGGTGGCTATTTAGTAATTGGTGTCAAAGAAGAAAACGGTAAAATCATTAGACCAATTTCAGGTTTAAAAGATGATGAAATTGATAAGATTCAAAAAGAACTTCTCCAATACTGTAATTATCTAAAGCCAAAATATATACCACTAACAGAACCTGTTTATTTTGATGGAAAAGCACTTCTTTTAGTTTGGTGTCCTGGAGGATATGAAAGACCTTATCAATGTCCAAAAAAGCCAACATCAAAATCAAAAGAAAAAACATATTACATTAGAAAACTATCTAGTACGATTGAAGCTACTGATTTAGATGTAAAAGAATTGATTTCTCTTTCTCATAATATTCCATTTGATGATCGCATTCATTTAAAAGCTGATTTAACAGACTTAAAACTTCCCCTCATCAAAAATTATCTTCAAAATGTGAATAGTAATTTATTAGTTGGACTAGAGAAAAAGAGTTTAGAAGAAATCTGTAAAAACATGAGAATTGCAGATGGACCAAATGAATATTTCAAGCCTTTAAATGTTGGGCTTTTGTTTTTTAACGATGAACCAGAAAATTTCTTTCCATATAGTCGAATCGAACTTGTCAATATTCCAGATGCAACAGGTCAAGGCATGGAAGAAAGAATCTTCTCTGGTCCTATTGATCAACAACTAAAAGATGTTTTACGTTATATTAAAAATAACATCATTGTTGAAAAAGTATATAAGCTTCCTGATCGTCCAGAAGCAATTCGAATTAAAAATTATAGCTATGAAGCTTTAGAAGAATTTATATCCAATGCAATCTATCATCGATCTTATCAAATACATGAACCAATCACAATTCGCATTGAAAAAGAATGTATTGAAATCACAAGTACTCCTGGTCCTGATAGATCTATTACAGATGCAGATCTTCTTAAATTACAAATGCGTTCTAGAAGATATCGCAATCGAAGAATTGGTGATTTTCTAAAAGAATTGCATCTTGTTGAAGGAAGAAATACAGGAATCCCAACAGCATTAAGATGTATTGAAGCTAATGGTTCTCCTTTACCTCAATTCATTACAGATGCAAATAGAACTTTTTTTACTGTCATATTGCCTATTCATAAAAGTTTTATTACGGATACAATAAAACCTTCTAAGAAAAAAGTAAGAAAAAATCGTAAAGAATTACAAACCGCAATTTTATCTGCACTTGAAGATAATGAATATTCTGAAAGAGGTTTATATGAAGCTTTAGGTTATTCTGGCAACCCTTCTAAAACCTTTCGAGAATGCATTGAATATCTAATTAAAGAGCTAAGCATTGCTTACAATACAGAAGATACACATTCTCCAAATAAACTATTAAAAAAGATTAAAAAAGAATCGTAGAAAAAAGAGATACTCAAAATCAGTATCTCTTTTGTTCTATTACTTTTTCTTTTTGTCTTTGTCTTTTTCTTCTTTAGGTTTAACACCCATAGATTTCATAACTTGACGAACTTGTGCTTCACTAGGTTTTCTTCCCATCTGCATAAACATCGCACGAATCATCTTTTCATTGATTGGTGGATTTTCTTCAATTTGTTTTTGGAAATAGTTTCTAGAAACGAAGAATGTTACGATAGCCGCAACAACTGCACCAGCTAAAAACCATAAAACACTGGACCAAAATGTACTCATATTCTTTTACCTACCTTTATTTTCGACAGAAAGTATTATATCAAATAGTACTTTCATTTCATAGTGAACAATTCTATATGGATTGTATATTATTGTTCTTCTTTCTTACTAACTTCAATACCTAATACTGTTAATTGTTCCTCATCTACAGTACCAGGAGCTTCAGACATTAAATCTAATGATGAATTTGTTGTTGGGAATGCAACCACATCTCTAATATTATCTGTACCAGCTAATACCATTGTTAATCTTTCTAATCCAATACCAACACCACCATGTGGAGGAGTACCAAACTTAAATGCATCTAAGAAGAAACCAAATCTTTCTTTTGCTTTTTCCATTGAAAGACCAATTGCTTCAAATACTTTTTCTTGTAAGTCTTGATCGTGAATACGAATAGAACCAGACAATAATTCATAACCATTTAATACAAGATCATACGCTCTAGAAGATACATGTTCTGGATCTGTAAATAACTTATCAATATCTTCTTCCTTAGGAGCAGTAAATGGATGGTGTGCTGCTACCCAACGATTCTCTTCTTCAGAATATTCAAACATTGGGAAATCTGTTACCCATAAGAACTTATAAGATTCACCCTTTGGAATCAAATCTAATTCATGGGCAATCTTAACTCTTAAAGCTCCTAATGATGATTCAACAATTCTATTATTATCCGCAATAATTAAGACTAAATCACCATCTTTGATATCTAATCTTTCTACAACTGCTTTCTTTTCTTCTTCAGAAAGTGGCTTCACAATAGAACCTGTTAATTCACCATTTGCCATCTTTAGATAAGCTAATGCTTTAGCTTTAAAACCATGTTTTACAAATTCTTGTAATTTATCTAATCCTTTACGAGAATACTTATCTTGAGCGTTTTCAAACTTCAAAGCACCAATCATACCTCTAGGATCTTCTACTACATTTTTAAATACCGCAAATTCAGTATTCTTAAATAAATCTGTAATATCTTGAATTTCATTACCAAAACGAATATCTGGTTTATCAGAACCATAACGTTTCATACATTCTTCCCATGGTAATCTTACAAAATGATCTTCTAAATCATAGTTCTTTGTTTCTTTGAAGATATTCTTCATGAGATTTTCTACGATACCAAAAATTGTATCTTCATCACCAAAACTCATTTCAATATCGATTTGTGTGAATTCTGGTTGTCTATCCGCTCTTAGATCTTCATCTCTAAAGCATCTGGCAATCTGGAAATATTTTTCCATACCACCAATCATACAAAGTTGTTTATAGATTTGTGGAGATTGTGGTAATGCCCAGAAATGACCATTGTATACTCTAGAAGGAACAAGGTAGTCTCTTGCACCTTCTGGTGTACTTTTCGCTAAAATTGGCGTTTCAATTTCAATAAAACCTTCTTCATCTAATACTCTTCTAGCTACCATACAAATCTTATGTCTTAAAACAAGATTCTTTTGAATCGTAGCTCTTCTAAGATCAAGATAACGATATTTCAATCTTGTATCTTCACTAGAAGTAGAATTTTCTGATAAATCAATTGGAAGTGTATCTGCAGTATTTACGATATTGACTTCTTCCGCATGTACTTCAATTTCACCTGTTGGCATTTTAGGGTTTGCATCTTTACGTAATTGTACTGTTCCTTTTACTTGTAAAATATATTCATTACGAACATCTTTTACTTTTTCTGCCATTGTTTCATCAAATGTAACTTGTACGATACCACTTCTATCTCTTAAATCAATAAAAGCCAATGATCCAAGATTTCTTCTTTTAGAAACCCATCCAATTAATGTTACTTTCTTACCAGCATCACTTGCTCGTAATGTTCCATTTTCATGTGTTCTTTCCATTTTATTTACCTTCCCATTCATTGATTGTTTCAATCAATTTATCACTAGAAATCGTTTGTTGTTCTTCACCACTCTTTTTGATATTGACTGTTCCATTAGCTACTTCATCTTCGCCAAGAATCACAATATACTTCGCTTGTTTACGATCAGCGGATTTGAATTGTGCTTTTAGGCCTCTTTTTACTAAGTTTCCTTCCGCAACATATCCAGCGTGTCTTAAATCCTGTGTATATTTCAAAACAGAATCATTTACATCGCCTAATCCAATGACATATGCATCTAGTGGTGCTTCTCCACCAAAATCATGTCCTTCTTCTTTTGCCAGTGCAATCAATCTTTCTAGTCCAATCGCAAAGCCAATACCGCTCATTTCAGGTCCACCATAATATTCTACAAAGTGATCGTATCTACCACCCGCAAATATTGTTGCTTGAGAACCAGATTCTGGTCTAGTTGAAACGACTTCAAATACTGTATGTGTGTAATAATCTAGACCTCTTACTAAACGATCGTCAATTTCATATGGAATGCCTAAAGCATCCAATGCCTTCAAGACTCTTTCAAAATAATCTTTACTTTCTTCATTTAAATAGTCTTTTAAAGAAGGTGCAGATTTCATACATTCTTGATCACGATCAATCTTACAATCTAAGATTCTCAATGGATTTTGTTCATATCTTCTATGACAATCTGAACATAATTCATCTAAATGTGGTTCAAAATGCTTCTTTAATGCTTCTCTATATGCACTTCTAGATGCATCATCACCTAATGTATTAATCAATACTTTTACAGAAGAAATACCCATCTTCTTAACAATGTCATATCCTAATGCGATTGTCTCTGCATCTAACTCACTTGATTTCGCACCAATATTTTCTACACCAAATTGTGTAAATTGACGTTGTCTACCCTTTTGTGGTCTTTCATGTCTAAACATCGCTCCCATATAGTAGAAACGAGCAGGCATTTCCATAGAACCATACAATTTATGTTGATCAAATGCACGAATGACACCAGCTGTACCTTCTGGTCTCAATGTATAAGAATCATTTCCCATTTGGAATGTATACATTTCTTTATTGACCATATCACTAGAATCATTTTCTCTTTTAAATACATTTGTTGTTTCAAAATATGGTGTTCTAATTTCTTGATAACGATAATGTTTTGTCACATCACGAATCACATTTTCTACATCATGCCATGCATTCATCTCTTCTGGTAAAATATCATAAGTTCCTCTAGGTGTTTGATAATTCATAACAATCCTCCTTTTCAAAAAATAAAACGCCCTTCCATAGAAAGGACGCTGTCAGCGCGGTACCACCTTTATTCACATCTAAACTTTAGATGCACACTTCATTACCTTAACGCGGTCAACGGATTACCCTACTATATTTCAGGCATCTTCTCCAGAGTGTCTTTTCTAATTCATTTCAATCAATGCTTTCACCTAATCATTGTCTCTACAAAAGAATGAAATAGAATTTCTCTTTCTTCGAAATTGCAATAAAATTATAAACGTATTCCTAATTTTTAACAAGATTAATGATATCCTCTGTCTACTTCAACAACAGATTCTACCTTTCTTATATTTGCGATAATCGTATTTAAATGATCAATATCATGAACACGAATCGTTAGATGTAATGTAGAAATCAATAATTCATGATTGACATCTGCATTCAACTTATCAATTGGTGCTTTAAATTGAGAAATCACTGTTAATACATCTGTCACTAAAAATTGTCTATCTCTAGCAGTAATGACAACTTCAGTTTCATACGTTCTATCTTTATCACCAGCATCCCACATAACATCAATTAAACGAGACTTAGTAGATGCGATATTTGGACATACTGTACGATGTACTTTAACACCTTCTCCTTTTGTAATAAAGCCTTTGATTTCATCTCCATATACTGGCAAACAACATTGCGCAATACTCATTTTCATGGAGTCAATTCCAGGAACAATGATACCTGTTTTTGTATTTGCGTGTCTTGTTGTATCACGGTTTGTAATACGAGAAATTGCTTGTTCTTCAAAGTTTGCAACACGTGCTTTTTGTCGTGTTAGTTTTTCTGTAACAATTGTAGGATTGATAGATTTCACCGCAATCCCATACATAAAATCAATATAATTGCCAACTTGAAAATCATGATAGATTGTTTCAAGTTTCTTTTTATCCATGAATTCTTTTGGATCAAAACCACGTCTAGATAATTCTTCTCGCAATAGTTTTTCACCTTGATCTATCATCTCAGAACGTTTTTCTGTTTCTTTCTTTTGTAAGAAATTACGAATCTTATTTCTTGCTTGATTTGTCTTAACAAATTGCAACCAGTCTTCACTTGGTTCTGTTCCTTTTCGTGTTTTGATTTCAATGACATCACCAGTATTTAATTCAGTGTTCAAAGGAACCATAACACCATTTACAACAGCACCTACACAAGTATGTCCTACATCTGTATGGACACGATAGGCAAAATCAATCGGAGTCGCTCCACTAGGTAAGTCAATAACTCTTCCCATAGGTGTCATAACATAAACATTTGCTTCAAAGACATCGTGCTGTAATGTTGCCATATATTCAGAAGCAGATTCATTATCACTTTCTTCTTCAGAATATAACGCAAAGTTTTTAAACCAACCAAGCTTTTCTTCGATTTCTTTTTGTTCTGTTTTGGAATTATAGTTTGTGCCTTCTTTGTATCTCCAGTGTGCCGCAACACCATTTTCAGCTATGCGATCCATTTCTTCTGTACGAATCTGCACTTCAAAAATCTTTCCATCATCACCAATAATCGTTGTATGTAAAGATTGATACATATTTGGTTTTGGCATTGCGATATAATCTTTTAGTCTACCTGGAATTGGTTTATATTTTGCATGAATATAACCTAATATTTCATAACAATTCAATTCTGATTGTGTAACGATACGAATCGCAAGTAAATCTAATATTTGATCAAAACGTTTATGTTTTTTCACCATTTTATTATAAATGGAATATAAATGTTTACTTCTACCAAAGATTCTAAATTGAAGATGATTTTCTTCTAACATCGTTGTGATGTCTGTAATCATATGAGATACTGCCGCATCTCTTTCTGCTTTTTTTGTTTCTACAAGATGAGCAATATGATGATATTCTTCTCGATTCAAATAATAGAAACAAAGATCTTCTAGTTCATTTTTGATTGCACTGATACCTAAACGATGGGCAATCGGTGCATATACATCTAACGTTTCAGCCGCAATGCGTTTTTGTGAAGCTTCTGGTTGATATTCTAGTGTACGCATATTATGTAATCGATCGCATAACTTCACTAAAATAACACGAATATCTTTTGCCATCGCAATAAAAATCTTTCTATGATTGGCTGCTTGATATTCAGGATCATCTTTCCCCTTAAATCGTAAAGTACCTATCTTTGTGACTGCTTCAACGATATCTGCAATCTCATCATCAAATTCTGCAGCTAATTCATCTCTAGATAAACCGCAATCTTCAATCACATCATGTAAAAAACCTGCCGCAACTGTTTTAGGGCCACATTTTAATGTCGCTAAGATATATGCAACATTAATCAAATGAATCAGATAAGGTTCTCCAGAACGACGAAATTGCCCTGCATGTTTTTCACTCGCAAAGTTAGCAGCATGTTCAACAATTTTCAAACTATCTTCGTTATTAATGTATGTTCGTACTTCATTTAATACATCATCAATACCGATGTCCTTGTTTTTTTCTTTCATGTTCCCTCCCCTTATGTGACAAAAAACCGAAGATCAAATCTTCGATTTTTCTTTCATTTACGCATCAAAAAATCAATTGTCACTTAGATTTAAAATGCTATAAACATCATAATCTTTTAAACAACCACGACCATCCATACCATTTCCATATAATTCAATGATAAATGCACAGCCAACAACTTCACCACCAAGTTTTTCAACCATATGAGCACTCGCTAAAGCTGTTCCACCAGTCGCTAATAAATCATCAATAATTAATACTTTATCACCTGGTTGAACTGCATCTTTATGCATACTTACTTCATTGGAACCATATTCCAAATCATATTTTTCACTTACAGTTTCACGAGGTAATTTACCTGGTTTACGAACTGGTACAAATCCAAGTCCTAATTTTGTGGCAACTGGACATCCAAACCAAAATCCTCTAGCTTCTGGTCCTGCAATTTTCGTTGCGCCTACCTTCTTTGCATACTCACATAAAAGTTCTACTGAATACTGATATGCTTCTGGATTAGTCAAGATAGGTGTAACATCTCTAAACAAAATACCTTCTTTTGGAAATCCTGGAATAGAAGCAACATAATCTTCTAAATTTAATGCCATATTTCTTTCCTCCATTAAAAAATATAAAGATATTATATCTCACTGTAAAATTTCTTCCACTACCAACTGCAAAGAAATTTTACCTTTATATCGATTTATTTGTAATTTTCCTACAAAACCAGATGGTTTTTCAGGAATTTGGATTGCTTTTCTTTTGTATACAATTGCATTTAATTCCATAGAATCCGTTTGTAATGCATATCGAATAGACTTTGTTGTTTCTTTACAAGAAAGAATATTCATATCTTGAATGACAAATAATGGTTCTACCATATTTCTAGGATATGGTGATAGTCTAGACAAGTCTGCCACACTATCAAATGTGATATCTTTTGTTCGAATACGAATTGCTTTCTTTTTAATTTGTGGAATTTCTAAATGTAATTGATGTATCTTAGATTCTACATGTTCCACAAAACAATCATAATCTTCTTCTTTTACAGATATTCCAACTGCTTGTTCATGTCCACCATATGCATACAACTCTTCTAACCCAGAAAAGAATTCAAACATGTTAAATCCGGGAACACTTCTACCACTACCTTTTATAATACCTTCACTTTTTGCCATTACAACAACTGGTTTATGATAGGTATTCGCAAGTCTACCAGCAACCAATCCACAAATACCTTCATGAAATGAATCATGTGAGATAATTTGAATCTTATCATCATTGATTAATGTCTCTGCCAATTGATTTTCTTCATCAGATAATTTTTTTCTTTTGTCATTTACTGCATTTAATTGTGTTGCATAAAAAGATATCACTCTATCATCATTGCTGAGTAAATAAGGAACCAATGTATTTACATTAGAAGTATCATCCATTCTACCAATCGCATTTAATTTTGGAACAATTTGAAAGGCAATTGCTGTTTCATCAATTGTTGAACCAGGATATAGTAAAGCATTCAAAGATTTTACACGATTTTGTTTGATAATGGATAATCCTTTTTTGATGATTTTACGCGTTTCCTTCCAAGCAGGCATAACATCACCAATGAGTGCTACTGCACATAAGGCAATTAAATCATCATATTGGCTACCTGTTCCAATTAAATTCCTACTAATCTCTAAAGCAACCCCAGCACCTGAAAGATACGCATATTCACTTTCCATATAATCTGGATGAACAACAACATCTGCTTCGATTTCTTCTTCAATTTGGTGATGATCTGTTACGATGACATACATTCCAAGTTCTTTCGCACGTTTTAAAGCTTCATGTGCTTTCACTCCATTATCAACTGTCATGATAATGGAATACCCTTTTTGATACGCTAAATCTACTGTTTTACTAGATAATCCATATCCTTCTTTAAAGCGATTCGGAATATAATACCCATTTTCAATGCCAAAGATATCTAATGTTTTTTTCATGATTGCAGTAGAACATATTCCATCCGCATCATAGTCTCCACCAACAAATACCTTTTCTTGATTCTCTTTTGCTTGTTTTAAACGAATACACGCTTGCATAACACAATCCGCATGTGAAGTTGATAAATAATCATCACCTCTTAATAAATCATAAATAGATTCATCATCCAAACAACTTGCCGCAATCAATTTACCACTGAGTTTACCAACATTCCATTTTTCTACAACACTTGTTTCATCAATATCTATGATTTCATGCATCATGGAATGCTAACTCCTTAAATACTTCGCCTCTTTCCTCAAAGTTTTTAAAATGATCATAACTACTAGCTGCAGGAGAAAGTAGAACCGTATAATCTTTTCTACAGATTTTCTTTGCCAATTCCATTGCTTGTGCTAAATCATCCACTTCATATAAATCACCACGTAAAAGATTATTATTTTTCATTTCTTCATGTATCCTTTTACCAGTAGCGTACATAAAGATGACCTTAACGTCTTCTCTTTCATGAAGATATCTTTCTAAGGACAGATAATCAATTCCTCGATCCATTCCACCTACAAGAACAACATCAACATTATCAATCGATTGTAATGCTTGTATGCAAGCTTGACCTATTGTTGAGATAGAATCATTCACATAGTGAATGCCATCTTTCTTTCCTAAATACTCTAAACGATGATGTAAAGGATGAAATTTCTTACATGCATCTAATACTTGTTGTTCACTAATTCCTAATGCATCTGCAATATACCAAGCAACCGCTAAATTCTGATAGTTATGTTCTCCTTTTAAAGAACAATCATGAATGGATAATGTTTTATTTGGAATAGAAATATCTGTATTATGCGCATAAATATCTTTTCCAATTAATACTGGTTGAAGTGGTGCTTCTTTTAAATAACCATATGCTTCTAACATTTCATGCATGATGGCAATATCACCATCTTGCATATATTTAATATTATTAAACTTTGCGTCACCATATTTTTTGAAAGAACCATAATGATCTAAATGTTCTTCAAATAGATTTAAATATACACCAATATGTGGTGAAGTATGACAATACTCTAATTGATGACAAGAAATTTCAAATGCCGCATACGCTCCATTTTCCATCTCATCAATTGCATCAAAACAAGCAACACCAATATTACCTACCAATACTGTTTTATATTTTTCACTTAATAAAGAATATACTAATGATGTTGTTGTAGATTTTCCTTTTGTACCTGTAATACCAATTGTTTGATTTCGATAATGTTTTAAAAACAATTGTGCTTCTCCAGATATATTGTCACTAGATTGATTTTCTTTTAAAACAATGCCTGGAGCTTTCATGACAAGATCATACTTTGAAAAATCACAATCTTTATCATTTAAACAAATTGTATTTGTTGTAGATGATTTCGCAACTTCTAATCCTTTTCCACCATCCGCAATCGTTAATTCCATTTCTGGAAGCAACTTACGAATAAAAGCATATGTAGATTTCCCTTCTATTCCATATCCCCAAATACAAATATTTTTTCCTTCAAATTCTTTTTTCCAACTTTCGTACATTAGAATTCACGCAGCTTTCTTTTTACCAATTCTTTATATTGTTCTGGAAGAAGATTTTCTTCATTAAATGACAACATATTTACAGTCTTATCTTGATAGACTTCATAATACTTTGTTGTTTTGTAATATGTATATAACAATGGTAATGGTTTTTTATTTTGTTCATGATGACGAATAGACATACATACCGCAATATTCACTTCATCTCTTGTGCCAACACATTCAAATGGTTTGTCATCAAATATTCCTGTTAATTGTTCAAATAACTCTTTCATAGATTCATCATTCAACATGTCTGTACCAAAGATATCTACAATTTTAGTATCGTCTAAATACGCACTTAAAATACAACATACAAATAAACATTTCGCACAATGTCCACACCACTCACCCGTTTTAGAACCAACATTACAACTTCTAAAAACAGGCAAATAATCATCTAATTTAGAGAATAATCCTGCAATTTGTAATTCAGATAAAGGTCTTAATAATGAAAAATATTGAATTTCATCTGTTAAATATCTTTTTGTGTATTCTTGGAAATCTTTTTCAAATTCAAATGTTTTTGAATATTGATGATTCACTGTACTTCCCTTGATTGTAGATTCATTCGCACTTGCTTCATTGGATAAAGTAATATACTTTCTTTCATAAATCAAAGCAGTTAAATAGGAAGCAAACGCAGCCATAGCACTAAAAGGTGTATGACCATTTAAGTAACCTTGTTTATTTAACTCCAACATTCTAGGATCCAAAGTTCTTCGATTGATAATTAAATCTTTTCCTTCTGTATATCCTGCAGCGTGTGCTGAATTGACTGCAGAAATTACAGGATTAATGATAAAAGCACAATTCTCTTCTTTATATTCTGATAATAAATCCAATGAAACGAAACTATCTTTCCCTCCACCAACTGGGATCAAATTTCCTTTTACAGTTGCATGATATTCTTCACCTTCCAAATCATTTCCAAAAGATGTTAATTCCATAAATCCTTCAGGATCTAATGGAATATGATTGATATAAAAGAATTCACCTAATCCATGGAAATATAACTTCTTCCACCATTTGATTTGATATTCATCTAAATGTGTGCATTCAATGATAACCTTCTTTGGACAAGCAATCTTCCAATAAGAAATCAATTCTACCATTCCTAATGAAAAAGCAGCTTCTTTTACAAGTCTTGTATGTATATGAGAAGGAATATCTTTTGGTTTTGGAATCGTCATTGTTGGTTCAAATGCAGATAATCCTTCTGTTTCAAAATGATATGTAAAACGATAGGAATCTTCCAAATCTTCAATATCAAAATCACGAAAATAAAATTCTGTATATTTCTGTCTTAATTCTTCATAGTTCATGTCTATTCTCCAATATATCAATTACTTGTGCTAAATCATCTTTTTGAAATTCAATTGCTTGTAACATTTCTTCATCAGGATGAATCGTATCTTCTATAAAACAAGAATGCATACCTGCATTTCTTGCGGCTAAGATTCCCACCTTCGAATCTTCTAATACAAGGCAATTCTCTGGTGCAACATCAATTATTCTAGCACCCTTCAAAAAGATTTCTGGATCAGGTTTTCCATGTACAACCATATCTCCTCCAATGATTGCATCAAAATACAGAGGAACACTCGATGTATGAATTAAAGTTTCTACATATGCTTTTTTACTAGAAGAACAAACTGCACATGGAATAGAATGTTCTTTCAGATAGTAATTTAATTGAACCAAACCTTTTTTTGTTAGACCATCAGGATAAAAAGATGCCCAAAAATCTAAATCAAATCTTTTTGTTCGAGCGATATCTCTAATATCTTTTAAATGTGGTATTTTCTCATAATAAGGTTGTAATAAATGATCATCTTTGACACCTGTGATAGCCACAAAAACTTCATCAGGAATTTCTACGCCAAACTCTTTTCCGATATTTCTCCACATTTGTTGAGAAACACGTTCTGTATCAAACATCAATCCATCACAATCAAATAAAACACCTTGAATATTCATTTTCAACTCCACAAAAATAGACAGCACTAAGTGCTGTCTACTATTATACATTAAGCATTGATTCCTTTGAATGTATATTCATCAAGGATTTCTTTCTTTTCCTTCTTTTTCTTTGTCTTTGGCTTGTTTGTTTTATGCTTTATATGTTCTCTGCAGAAGATCCAAACTCTTGGAGCAATGAACAAGGAAGAGAATGTACCAGCAACTAAACCAATCAACATTGCGATATTGAATGTTAAGATTGCATTACTTCCCATCGCAAGTAAGAAGATAACTGGGAACAATGTAGTTAAAGAACCGTAAATAGACATCTTGATCGTACTATCTAATGATTCATTTACAACTGTACAATATTCTTCGTTAGAAAGCTTACCACGCTTACTAGCCATATTTTCTCTGATTCTATCAAAGACAATAATAGAGTTATTGATAGAATAACCAATGATTGTTAGTAATACGGAAATCAATTCAGTATTTACTTCTAATCTAGCAATCATGAAGAATGCCAAAACCATAAATACGTCATGGAATAAAGCAATCAAACATCCAATCGCATAATCCCATTCATAACGAATTGTAATATATGCAAGCATTGCAATCCAAGCAACGATTGTTAAGATAACTGCATTTCTAACTAAGTCTTTACCAACAACAGGTGTAACAACATTATCACCTGGTTCTTCACCATAAACTTCTTTTAATTCAGATTTAATCTTTGTTAATTCATCTGTATCAAATGTCTCTGTTGTTGTAGCGTAAACAGAATTATCACCTGAAGCCTGATAGGAGAAATCTGTATAGCCTAAAGATTCCATTTCTTTTTGAACATCTTCAACAGTAATTGCATCTTCGCTAGTGATTGTTAATTTTGTACCTGAAGCAAAATCGATACCTAGCTTAACAAAACCATCACCTTTAGCTGTATTGAAAATTCCAAATCCTAAAGCCACAACAAAGATTGTTAATGCAGCACGAATAACAAGTTTAGATTTTCCAATATAGTCAATATGATGTGTTCCTGTATAAAACTTAGATTCACCCTTTGAAACATCAGGAATTTGATTTTTCTTAACTGCAAACCATTCAGGATGATTATCTGCAATATGAGAATCAATGATTAATTTCAACATTAATCTAGATAAGGCAACATTTAATACCATTGTCATAATAACAGTGATAATTAACATTGTCGCAAAGCCCTTTACAGAACCATTACCCCAAACATACATAATCAAAGCAGTAATGAATGTTGTAAATTGAGAGTCAAAGATTGCAGAGAAAGACACTGCTTGTCCTTCTTTTACCGCATTAGGAACACTTCTACCTTTATACAATTCTTGACGAATTCTTTCAAAGTCAATGATATTAACATCGACAGTCATACCTACACCAAGAACCAAGGCACCAATACCTGAAAGTGTAAATACAGCACCCATTAAAGAATAAAGTCCGAATACTGCCCAAATATAACATACAAGCATGATTGCGGATACAATACCAGGAAGTCTATATTTTACAATCATGAATAACATAACTAACGCAACACCGATTGCTCCAGCAATAGCAGTCTTGCTTAAAGCATCTTGACCAAATTGTGCTGATACAACGTTACTAGATAATTCTGTCATCTTTACTGGTAAAGAACCTGAATTAATCAAGTTTGCGAGTTCTCTAGCTTCTTCTTCTGTAAAGTTACCTGAAATTTGACAGTCACCTGTAATTTCAGAACTTACTGTTGCAGCAGAAATATATTTTGGTTCTTCACCTTTATTTGCGTTAGCAGCTTCTTCTGTGTAAGAATCACCTTCTTCATAGTCTAGCCAAATGACCATGATATTGCTTCCACTAGATTTTTCGGAAACCGTTTTCGTCATTTCCGCAAATGCATCTTGATCTTTAATCTTCAATGATACAACCGGTTTTCCATTACTGTCATACGCTAAAGATGCGCCACCTTCTGTTAAGATAGATGAATCAGCGAGTTCATTATCATCTACATCTCTAAATGTTAGATTTGCTGTTGTACCAATCATTTCTCTTGCGGAGTCTTGATCTGTAACACCAGCTAATTGAACTCTAATTCTGTTATCACCTTCAACAGAAATACTAGGTTCTGATACACCAAGTACATTGACACGTTTTGAAATAGAATTTACGACTGCGTCCATATCGATAGAAGAACCTTCATTCAATGGTTCAACTTCATACAGGATTTCAAATCCACCTTTCAAATCAAGTCCAAGATTCAAATTAGATTTAATTGTTTGGAATGTTGTCGCAACCAAGGCAAAAAGGATTGCTACGATTCCAACAAAAATCACAATTTTACTCTTTTTTGTTTTGTTTTTGCTTGCCATTTTAATTTCCTCCAATGAGATCTGCAAACTCACTAAGATCTTTTGAACGACTGCTAATAATCGCATCTTTCGCCAAAAAACGAACGATATCTTGTGCTTTCACAGAAAGAATTTGATTGATTGCCCCATGTAAACTTCTAGGATAATCTTTTTTCCAAAGACTTGTTTCTAAATAGTCTTCTAGATTTTCATATCTCAGAGTCGGAATTTCTTTTTTCTTCAATTGTTGTAATTTTAGTACCATTACAAGTTGAATATATGTATTATGAACATCAAATACTTCTAGATTCATTCCTTCCTCCGCTGATAACTCACCTATTATATCAAAATATCTTGATAATTCATCTAGCGAATAAAAAAAAGTTCTAAAAATTTAGAACTTTAATGTAAAGCTACGAATAAACCAATACAAGCGAAGATTGCTTCAACTACCCAAAACATTCTAACAATATTTACTTCAGGCATTCCTTTAATTCGAAATGCATAATGAATTGGTGTATAAGGAAACACTCTTTTATGTACTGTTCTAACAGAAACTTGTTGAATGATAACACATAAGGTTTCAATTACAGGAATACCAGCAATCAAAATGAGTGAAAGTTCAGTTTTAGTTACCATCGCTAATGCTGCAAGTACACCACCTAATGCTAATGCACCCGTATCTCCCATAAATACACGTGCAGGTTTCTTATTGTAATATAAGTAACCAAGTAAAGCACCAATCAAACATAACACAAACATTAATACAGTATATTTTTGTTGCACACAAGCAATGATTGCGTAAGGAATCAAGGCAATAATTGTTACTCCACTACTCAAGCCATCCATTCCATCTGTTAAATTCACCGCATTAGAACTACCCGCAAACATAAATAATACAAGTAAGAAATACCACCACCCTAATGTAACTGTAGTTTTAGAAAATGGTAATGTAATTATTAAATCACCATGAATTCTATAAATGAAGAAAAACGCAACAGCTAGGATTACTTGCATTGTAAATTTTTGTAATGGAGATAACCCATTATTATTTTTCTTTACCGCAATCAAGTAATCATCAATAAATCCAATCAAACCATAGCCAACAAAAGCTAATATAATGATCCAAATATTGATATCTTTAATAGATTGTGGAAAAGCAATCAATGTCACAATCACTGGAACAATGATAAACAATATTCCACCCATAATAGGTGTTCCTGCTTTTTTCTTATCATCTTCTAATGCATATTCACTAACAGATTGTTTAAAAGATAATTTTTTTAAATATTCTATAAAATGAGGCATCACTAACATTACAATCGTTAGACTGACGCAAAACCCAATCACTAACTTTAATGGCATAAATCCCTCCTTAGCCGTTTGAAAATTATATTACAACAAACTATCCAAATTCAACTTGTATCGTTGTCCCCTTCGTCACTACAGTACCAGGTGCTACAGATTGAGATGTGACAATTCCATCTCCACTCAATTCAAATCCAAAGCCTGTAACTGCCCATAACGAAGAAACATCCTTCCTTGTCCATCCTGTTAAATCTGGCATTGTAAAGCTTTCTGTATCAGTCAACAGGAATACTCTTTGTCCACTCACAACAGAACTGCCAATCTTTGGAAATTGATCGATAACAGTACTTCCATTTCCTAATACAATAGTTTCACATTCTGTAGAAGCCAACTTATTATTTGCGTAATCTAATGAATGATTCAATAAATCTGGCATTGTAGATTCTTTGATTGTTTCTTGTGTGGTTTCTTCAGTCGTTGTACTAGTGTTATTATCCGTAAAACCATATGTTTGCGCTACTTTTCTTAAGAAAGAAGTAATTGCTTCTGTTTGTGCGTGCGCATTTGGATTGTAATCTGCTTCAAACGCATAATAAACCAATACTTGAGGATTATCCGCTGGTAAAGCAGCCATCAAAGAAACAATGGTTTTGTTACTGGTTTCATAAGCATTTCCATCACTACTAGAATCGGCAACCTGTGTTGTACCAGTTTTTGCAATAATCTTGCATTCAGGTATTTGATAAAAACGTGCTGAACCATCTTCATCATTCGCTACACGATACATAATTGACTGTACTTGTTTTGCGGTATCCGATGTAATTGGATTCCCCACAGTTGTTGTTTCAGCTTTATAGATGACATTACTACTATCATAGGAATCTACAATAGAATCCACAAAATATGGTTTTACCATTGTTCCATCTGAGAAAATTGCAGAATATGCTTGAAATAATTGAAGCATTGTAACAGTACTTCCCTGACCATAAGATAAAGATAATTTATCAGCTGGCCAAGTAAAGTTTAATAAACCACTACTTTCTGGTAGACCATCTGTATTTACATTTGAAAAGAAACCAAATTTTTTTAAATATTCTAAATGTGTTTCTGGTGTAATGTATTGTGTTTGAATTGTAGCCGCAACTGTATTCAATGAATAAATTAATCCATGATCTAAATCAATTTGACCATATTTCTTTTTTCTTGCGTTGTAAATACAACCATAGTTATCCTCAGAATATGTTTGAACAGGATCATTATTAGAATCTGAAGTAAAACAGAATTCATTACCATCTGCTTGTGCATTACCATCATAAACACCTTCATTAATTGCAGCAGCCCAAGTAAATGTTTTTAATGTAGAACCTGGTTCATATGGTGTTTGTGCACCAATATTTGTATAATCCTCAATATTATCTAATGTATTTGGATTATAGGATGGTGTTTGTCCCCAAGCGATGACTTTTCCAGTGTTAATTTCCATCGCTCCACCCCACGCTCTTGAAGCGTTGAATGTTTCTTTTGTGATTTCAAAAGATTGTTCTAATGTAGACTGAATACCAGAATCTAATGTTAGATATACGTTATTTCCATTTACCGCAGAAACAACTTCTTCTTTCATTCCTGGTAAAACATAACCATCTTTATCTACTTGATAGGTCTTGGAACCGTCTGTTCCTCTTAAATAAGAGTCAAGATATAACTCTAATCCCATTTTACCAACAGTATTACCATTTTCGTCTGATTGTGCATATCCAATCAAGTTTGAAGCAAATACATTATTAGGATAAACTCTTTGAATGGAATCTGTAAATTCAATACCTGTTAAATCCGTCGCCTCAATTTCATCTTTTACACTTTTGCTAAGATTTCTTCCACCTAAACCAAGTTCTGTTTGGTATTTATCTTGCGATAAATAATCCAAAATTTTTTGTTTGTCCATTTTCAAGATAGAAGATAATACTTCAGCAGTATGTTCTTTATCTTTTACATAGGCAACATTATCTCCAACAGATGGTCTAGTAGAATCTAAAATACAAACAATATTATATGTTTTGTTATCTTGAGCAATAATATTCCCATTACGATCTCTAATTTCGCCACGTAATGCTTGTTCTGTTTCAGTAACGATATTTTGGTTATCTGCATAAACACTTAGATCTGTTCCTGATAGAAAATGTGTTTTACTTACAGATACTAGAAAAACATTGGTTGAAATGATCATCATTACCCCCAATGTGACAATCAATATATTGCGAACCGCATGATTATTGCGTTTTCTTTTTTTCATAAATATCATTCTCCATCTTGTGAACTATCAGATATTGTTATGATATTACTTTGATTTCGGCTCATTCCATCCCCTGCAGCAATCTCATCAACTCTATCAGATGAAGAAAGTGTTTGTATTTCTACTTTAACAGCATCATTCTGCGTTTCTATTGTAGCAATTTGAGAATCGATTGATTGTTTTTGCGTACTTAATGAATTGTTATAAGAGCGTAAAAACAATGTACAAAAAAGAGCTAATGCTGCTGACATAAAAAACATTGTCACTGAAAAGCCAACTAAATTGATTCTTCTTTTTTTCTTTACTCTCTTTTTTGTTTCAATCTTCATATCGCTATACCTTGATTCTTTCAATCACACGTAACTTCGCACTATGTGATCTGTTGTTTTCGTTTAGTTCTTCTTGTGTTGCTAATATAGGCTTCCGATTAATTAATTGGAAGGAGGCCTGCTCCATCTGTTCAACCTTCAATGGAATTCTAGGCTCAACAAATGGAGCAGAGGAATAATCTTTAAAAGTATTCTTGACGATGCGATCTTCTAATGAATGGAATGTAATCACTGCACATCTACCATTCAAATTCAATAAATCTAGCGCTTCTTCTAACCCTTTTTGCAAAGCCACCAATTCTCCATTCACTTCAATGCGAATTGCTTGGAAAGTTTGTTTTGCGGGATGTCCCTTCTTTCGAAGTTCTTTTGCTGGAAGTGCTGATTTAATCACATCAACAAGTTCAAACGTTGTATGGATTGGTTGAATTGCACGTCTTTTTACAATTGCCTTTGCAATTGACATTGCATATCTTTCTTCACCATACTCTCTTAGGATTCTAACCAATTCTTTTTCACTATATGTATTCACAACTTTTTCTGCATCTAAATCTTGTTCTTGATTCATACGCATATCAAGTCTTGCATCAAATCGATAAGAGAATCCTCTTTCAGAATCATCAAACTGTGGAGAAGATACACCTAGATCCATCATGATTCCATCCACTTTTTCAATGCCAAGTTTGTTTAATTCTTCTTTCATCGAAGAAAAATCAGCATGAATCATTGTTACTTTATCTAAGTATCCTTCTAAATTTGTTTCTGATTCTTTCAATGCTTGTTCATCTTTATCAAACGCATAAAGATGACCAGTTGTTAATTTCGAGATCAAATATTTTGCATGACCTGCTCTACCAAGTGTTCCATCAACATAGATTCCATCTGGTTTCACATCCAAGGAATCTACTGTTTCATGTAATAAAACTGATACATGTTTCATTGCAATAGATCCGTCAAGTTTTCTGCAAGATCTTCTAAATTACCTGCAGATTCATCATCATAGGAATCATACTTTTCTTCTGGCCAGATCTCGAAATGGTCAGATACGCCTACAATGACACAGCTCTTTACGATATTCATATCGTTGATTTGAAATTGAGGTAATAAGATTCTTCCCTGGTTATCAATTGTGCACTCATCCGCTTTACCAGTAATGTGTCTGACAAAAGCACGAGATGCAGCATTTGTTTTAGGAAGCTTATTCAATTTCATCACCATCTCACTCCATTTTTCTTCTGAATATGCAGCAAGACAGCCATCCATCCATTCTGTGACAAAGACAGATGTAGAAAGTTGGTCACGAAATTTAGCAGGAATGATCAGTCTGTTTTTAGAATCCAGATTGTGTCTGTATTCACCCATGAACATAACCATCGTTTTCCTCCACTTTCTACCACTTCACGACACTATTCTACCACTTTTACACATATGTGCAATAAAAACCATACATTTTGTTTAATTTTTTTGCACAAAAAAAGAACATGAATTAACATGTTCTCTTTCAAATACTGTTTGTTACTAAATTATGCGTTTTCTTTTACAGCGCTTGTTTCAGTAGCACCTACTTTACCGCAATTAGGACAAGCATGATGTGGACGCTTTGTAGCACCACAAACTGGACATTTAACCAATGTTGGAGCAACGAGCTTATAATGTGTTCTTCTCTTGTCTCTTCTTGTCTTTGATACTCTTCTCTGTTGTACAGCCATTGTCTAGCACCTCCTACTATTCACTCTTGAATTGCTTCAGTTTTGCCAGACGCGGATCAATTTGATCTTTCCGGCTTTCCTGATACTCAGCTTCACTGTATACCTTCCAACCATCGCCTTCAGGATACTCGCCTTCTTGAACATCACTCACTTCTAACGGAACTTCTAGTAGAATATCATCTACAACAGCTTCTGTTAAGTCAATGACTTCATCACTAACGATTCGCACATCATCTTCATCTGTTTCACCTAAAACATAGGTTTCGTTACTATCTGTAGAAAATGGATATTCAATCAAATCTCCAGTAATAGAATCAGGGACAATCATGACACCTTCTACATGTATTTCACAATAGAATCTATCATTATCATCATCTAAATATCCACTACCAGATACATGTACATCATGAACGCTTTCAATCAATTCATTTCCCTCAAATTCAGAAGAATCAACATCAACATCTTCATCAAAATTAACATGTACAGAATTTTTTAATAATTCACTTCTCGTCCATTTCATAATAGATATGCGCTCGTTAACGCTAGAATATTATATCAAAGTCAATATCAAAGTCAACGAAATTCCGCTTTACTATCCCTTTATATTTTCATCTAGCCACTTCACTGCCGCTTCCATTACTTTAATAGAATCATCTTCATGAAGTGTTTCATGTCTCATATGTTCAAATAATTTTGTATCAATTTTAGAATATCCAGCTTTATTCAATAAAGAAATACTGTTTTGAAATCCTTTTTCTCCACCAATACAAGGATCATCTTTACCCGCAAATATATAAATTGGTAAATCTTTATTCTTACATTCATACAAAGAAACATTTCCCATATGCGTCATCAAAGTAAATAAATCTAAATAACCTTGATTTGTAAAAGGTATACCACACCATTCATCCGCTAGGTACTCTTGTACATTATTTTCATTATAAGAAAGCCAATCAACATTTGTTTTAGGATTTTCAATCACTTTATTAAAAGAACCAGTTGCCATCGCTTCTAATAATTTACTTCTTTTTGTTTTACCTTCTATTCCAATGATTATTTTCGCAACAAAGATTCCTATTTTACTTAAACTTTGATATTCAGGAATACCCGATAAAATACATCCATCAACCATTTGATCATGTTGTTGCAAAAAGACTCTTCCTATGATAGTTCCCATAGAATGTCCAAAATAAATAACTGGAATGTCTGGAAATTCATTTTTCGCAATCGCCGCAATTTCAGCAACCGATTCAACTAACACATTCCAACCACCTTCATCCGAAAAATAACCTTGATTTTCTTTCCCAGCGGTTTCACCATGTCCTGGTAAATCATATGTAATACATGCGTATTGATGATCTGTAAAGTATTTTGCGAGCGCATCATACCGCATCTTATGTTCTTGCATACCATGCACACAAAATACAACTGCTTTCGCATTTATTTTCGGACGATAAATCTTATAAGATAATTTTTGTTTTTTCATAACGTAACCTCTTACAAATATTTTAGCATCCAAAAAGAAAAAAAGAATATCAGACTCTTCTTGTCCAATATTTCCCAATTTCTCTTTCTTCATCATTTTCATTCCAAGCTACTTCATGACGTTCAAAATAACCAATCACATTTCCATCTTGATCTTTTACAGGTGTAAAGAATTCTCTTTCCCCTGTTTTATGATTTCTCGTTTCAAACATTTCCCCTTCACCATTTTTAGCTCTTTGTAAAAATGATTCAATCTTTCCTTTTGTGTTTTCATTGTGGCAATTAAATAAACTATTTCCAATAATCACCCTATCACCATATCTTTTCTTAGCTGTTTGATTCATCCATTGCACAATATGATTTGTATCAACAAATACAATTTCATATGGGTAACTATCTAAGATTGCTTGTAATACTTCTCTTGTAATTTCCATAATACCTCTAAAAAAATCTGAAGATTTCTCTTCAGATTATTCGCCTTCAATGATAACGTTTGTGTAAACTTTGTTTACATCATCAGCTTCATCTAATAAATCAATGAGTTTATGATATGCATCGATATCTTCTTGATTTGTTAGTGTTACGTATTCATCTGGTAACAATGTAGCTTCACAAACTTCGAATTCTACACCTTCAACAAACTTTTCAATAGCTTCTTGACCCTTACCAAAATCAGTAAATGCTGTCTTTACAGTCATCATACCATCTTCAACAGATAGATCTTGTACATCAACATCTGCTTCCATCAAAGCGTCTAGCATAGCTTCTTCATCTTCATAAGGGAAAACAAACAAACCTACTTGTTGATATCCAAATGATACTGCACCAGCACCAGCTAACTTAGCTCCATGCGTTTTGTTGAAACAAGTCTTAACATCTGTATAAGAACGATTTGTATTGTCTGTTAAGCAATCAACAATAATTGTTGAATTACCAGGACCAAATCCTTCATATCTTGCTTCATCATAGTTCTCATCAGAACCACCTTTTGCCTTATCAATTGCTCTTTTGATTACGTCTGCAGGTACCTGGTTCGATTTAGCCTCAGCAATCTTTCTCTTGAGTGCTAGGTTCATATCAGGATCAGGGACGCCATTCTTCGCTGCAATATATAATTCTTTACCAAATCTTGAGTACAGCTTTGATTTCTTTGCCGCTGTTTTTGCCATTGAGGCTGCGCGGACTTCATGTGCTCTTCCCATCTAATTTACCTCTCTTTTCTAAAATAACGTAAAAATTATATCAAATGAGTATTATATTGTGAAGGAAAATATGAATGCTTCCTACTTTTACAGATACAGTTTTATGTTAAAATGTATTTAGTTATGAGTACATATGTAATTAGTGATCCACATGGTTGCAAAGATGAATTTGATGCAATGTTAGAAAAAATCCAATTTTCCAAAGATTATGATGAGCTATGGATTAATGGTGATATTTGTGATAGAGGAAAAGATTCCATTGCCTTGTTACAAGAAATCATGTCTAATCCTAACATGCATATTGTCTACGGAAATCATGATGTATGGTTCGAAAGATATATCCAAGAATTAATCAATTGCAAAAAAGATGATAGTATGACAGATCTTACAGAAGATCTCATGACATGGCTTCATTACAATGGTGGATATACAACTGCAGATCAATTCATGGATTTAACTTTTCCAGAATGTTATGACATCAAATTATATTTAGAAGAAAATAAAAGATTTTACAAATATCTTGATATTCATGGACAGAAGTTTTTATTAATTCATGCTGGTCTAGCAGATGAATACTTCAACCCTACTGTACATTTATCACAAGTTCCACCAGAGATATTAGTATGGGCACACATCGACATTGATGATAATCCATTTTCAGATGTAAAAATGGTTGTAGGACATGTACCTACTTTCTGTTATGGACCAGAATATGAAGGAAAGATCATACATGGAAAAAATGATACGATATTCCATATTGATTGTGGATGCGTATATGGTAGAAAGTTAGGTTGTTTAAGATTAGATGATTTAAAAGAATTCTATGTAGATAGTAGTGTTCCTTATGTAAATTGTTAAAAACATATGGCGATTAACCATATGTTTTTTTGTTATCTAAAGAGATTTTCTAATTGCACGGATTCTATTCGTCATGCCAGGATGATTATACTCCGAAATTTCAACCAACTTACACGGATTCACATCTACTAGTTCATCATTACTTAGAGTTTTAAAAGTTTTAATTAATGCTTCTCCATATCCTTCTTTTACAGCGTTTTGATCCGCTTCATATTCATTCACTCTACTAATATAGTTTGTATACAAAGAAATCAAAAAACTAATTGGTCTAAGAAATGTACTGATTGCCATAACAAGAAGAACATAATTTGTTGTTTGTATCCCAAAGGAAGCATTAATCCAAGAAACAAATTGTTTAAGCAATACCGGATTATAAATACAATACGTTAATAAACAAAACAGCAACACAATATCTACATAAGATAAGTATTCTAAAATAGTTTTCTTATGTTTTAAGTGTCCAACTTCATGCGACAAAACCGCAAGTAATTCCTCTTCAGCATTTTCATTCAGAAAGTTATCCGCAATGCTAATTTCGCGATAGAAAAGAAAATGTAAAACAAATGCATTTTTACTAATACTCTTCTTTGATTCATCATATACATAAATGTGATAAATTTTCTTTTTAACACCCTCCAACAAATCATAGATTTTATGTTTTAATTCATTATCTTCCATATCAGTAAATGTATATGTTTTTCTAAAAATGAACAAAGAGATCAATGTTATTAGTAAACTCGCAATCACAATGATCACAGCCACAATTGCTGCAATCATAAATGCTTTTAACGGTGTCATTGGATGCAGATTGGAATTAGAAATAAATTGAACAATTCCAATCAATAAAAATATTGCAAGAATACCAATGATTTCAGTAGGAATTTCACTTAAGATGAAATCTTTATTAAATTCTTTCTTTGTCTTCTTATTCAAATTATATTTATCAGCGATTTTAAAAGTAAATAAATAAGATTTGTAGTAATCGAGTGGTAAAGTAAGAACAAAAGTCAATAATGAAGAATATAAAACAACTAAATATTCATTATTTCCACCAATTGTATCTATCCATTTATATCCCCCTACAAAAATCAATCCAAAACGAATGCACGTATAGATAACAGAAAATTGATTGTTATGTTTTCTTGTATCACTTTTGTATTTTAAAAATGTTGTATAGCGTTTTGTATCATAAACATCACTCACTTCATCTGGAAGTGGTAAAGCGCGTTGTTTATCAACCATATGATTAACAATTACATCATACGTAAAAGAAAAAACTTCAAATAAGAAATAAATCAAAATAAAATTCATATCAAACCTCCTAAAACAAAAAACTGCCATCATTCAAGACAGCAGTTTCTAATTATTTTCTACTTTTCAATTGCAGATTTGATTAAATCAGTAACTTCTTCACATGTGTCTAATTCAACAGCCTTAGCAGCTAATTCTTGCATTTCTGCATAGCTTAAGCCATTGATCATCTTACGAGCACGTAGGATAGATGTTGCGGACATAGAGAATTCATCAAGTCCTAAACCTAATAGAACTGGAGCAGCAAGTTCATCGCCTGCCATTTCTCCACACATACCGCACCATTTACCATTCTTATGTGCGCCATCGATTGTCATCTTAACAAGTCTTAAGATAGATGGATTTAATGGTTGGTATAAGTAAGAAACAGGTTCACTCATACGATCTGCAGCCATAGAATATTGGATTAAGTCATTTGTACCAATAGAGAAGAAGTCTGCATATTTAGATAACTGATCAGCTAACACTGCAGCAGCTGGAATTTCAATCATACATCCTACTTCAATCTTGTCACCAATCTTTACACCTTCGCTAATCAATTCAGCTTTAGCTTCTTCGTAGCAAGCCTTAGCTTCTTTAAATTCAGCAACAGTAGCAATCATTGGGAACATAATACATAGATGTCCATAAGCAGAAGCTCTAATCAAAGCTCTTAATTGTGTCTTGAAAATATCTTTTCTCATCAAGCAGAAACGCACTGCACGTACACCTAAGAATGGGTTCATTTCTTCTGGGAAAGTATAATAATTTAGTTTCTTATCGCCACCAATATCTAATGTACGAATAACAACTGGTTTACCTTCCATTCTTTCAAGAACTTCCTTATATGCAGCAAATTGAGTTTCTTCATTAGGGAAATCATCTTCACTCTTCATATATAAGAATTCAGAACGGAAAAGACCTACACCTTCACCACCATTTTCTAATACGCCATCTACATCAGCTGGAGAACCAATGTTTCCAACAAGAAGAACTTTGTGTCCATCTGTAGATACGGATGGTTGATCCTTCATTGCCTTTAATGCAGCTTTTTCAGCAGCATATTCTTCAGCCTTCTTTTCATAAGAAGCAATTTCTTCTTCTGTTGGTCCAACAATAACTTCACCATTGATTGCATCTAATACAATCATGTCTCCATTATTTACACCATCTAAGATACCTTTGCATCCTACAACAGCTGGAATTTCTAAAGATCTAGCCATGATTGCAGAGTGAGAAGTACGTCCACCCATTTCTGTAGCAAATCCCTTTGCGAATTCTTTGTTTAAAGAACCTGTATCGGATGGAGTTAAATCCTTAGCAACAACGATAACCGGTTCATCTAAAGTAGCTAAATTAGGAATTTCTTTTCCTGTTAAGTTGCACATTAAACGGAAAGTTACATCCTTAATATCTGCAGCTCTTCCTCTCATGTATTCATCATCCATTGCTTCAAACATAGCAACCATATTAGAAGAAACAGTGTTTGCAGCATACTCTGCATTAACATTACTATTCTTGATTTCTTCTTCAATCATGCCTCTGAATTCCGGGTCATTAGCCATCATTAAATGTGCATCAAAAATAGCTAATTCTTCTTCTTTCAAACTCTTTGAAGCAACTGTCTTGATCTTTTCAATATCACTAACAGTCTTTTTAAATGCAGCATCAAGCTTTTGAAGTTCTTCTTCAGCATTAGCATCTTTCTTTTGAATGTCTAATACTGGTTGTTCTAACTTGTAAACTTTTGCGATAGCGATTCCTTGTGAAGCAGCAATACCTTTCAGCATTTTTTCTAATCCTCCTGCATACTTTTATTGATCATATTCATAACATCTTGAATGCTTCTCACATTTAACATTTCATCTTGTTGAAAAGCAAATCCATAATATTCTTCAACACTCATCAAAAAGTCAACAATTTCAAAATCATCTGTCTTCATTTCTTCAAACGTTGTATCCGCTTTCAATGTTATTGAGCGACCAGTTGTTTTTTCATAAAGCATCATAAGAATATCTAATTGATTCATGAATAGTCCTCTAGCAGAATTTTACCATCTTTTACAGGTTAAGACAATCACAAAAATCCTCTACTGCTTTTTTATGAATACGATAAACTGTTGATCTAGAAAGACTTTGATAATATAACTTTTCATCACTATCACAAAAATAATTTGCCTGTAGAAATTGGCTACTTCTTTTTGGGCATCGTGCTAAAGTCGAATGAATAAACGCAACATATTCTAAATCATTCATCTCTTGTCTTACACCAAACTGTGAGTTGTCATAGTTTTCATACAATAATTTTCCTAAAGATTTTTTGTAGCAACTAGCCATATGTTTCACTTTATCTTTTAATTCATTAAAATTACTTTTCATTAATGTATTCCTCCTTCTAAAAATTGTAATCAAATGCGCCCTTTTACTATATTTTTCATTTTCTTCATCATTTCCCTTAATTTTAAAAGGACATGCTTATGTAAATCGATATTTATATAAACAACGAATCACAGTTCTCAAAAAGAACTTTTCCAAACAATATTTTAAAAGAATACCATCTTCAGTCATATCCAGCCTCCTTTCCGTAGGAATCTTTATTCCTTCCTTTATATACTATTCACATATTTTTTGAGAAATCCTCAAATTAATATGACAAATTTTCAGTTCATTGTTAAAATACTTTCTAACGAGGAAACATATGGCAATTCAAAGTAATACAAAATTATCGAAAAAAAGAGTTATTATTACACTTCTTGTATTTGTTGTAACACCATTATTAGCACATGTTTTAAATCTATTTTTATCTCAATATGATATTTCATTAATGTTCTCATTAAATCTCTGTGCAACAATCCTCATCATGTATAATTGGAATTTATTTGGAATTCATTATAATCGAGCAAAATATAATTTCATTGATACATGTATCTATGCATTTGTAGCCTTCATTTTAATTACATTATGGACCTATCTTAGTAATCGTTATCTAAGATGCATTGTCATTATGCCTTCTTCTCTAATACTAAAACGATATGGTTACGCAAGAATTGGAATGTTGATAGCATACTCATTTTCAGAAGCTAGCATCATCAATATTGTCGAAAAAGTTTCTACTGATCATATACAAATCAAACATCGTGAATTACAAGTTATTTTATTATCTGGTATAGCAATTGGAATTTTATTAACGCTTCTATTTCTTCCTAGCAAAAATATCTTAACGATATTGATCACACTTTTATATAATGTAGTTCTTTGTACACTTCTATCCTATTTCTATAACCAATCTCATTCCTTTATACCAGGAATGATTGGATTAGCGTCTAGTAACTTATTCTTTATGATTATGGGATTATTATAAGTCACAAAAAAAGCCGGAATTCCGGCTTTTTCGTTTGTTTGTTTTAGAAATTATCATTCATCAACTTCAATGAGTCCATACCCGCCATCGTGACGAGAATAAACGACCGCAATTTTTTCACTATCTTCATCTTTATAGATATAGAAGTTGTGACCAGATAATTCCATCTGCATGATTGCTTCATCCAATTCCATTTCTTCTGCGATAACAGATTTTGTTTTAACTGGAATATCATTTTCTTCATCTTCTTCAATTTCTTGAATGAAAGCATCCGCAAGATGTTCTTTATGTCTCTTGCTTAAACGTGTCTTTTGTTTTCTAATTTGATCTTCTAATTTATCAATTGCGAGATCTACAGCTGCGTAAAAGTCATCATTCACAACTTCAGCTCTTAAAATACCGATTTTACTAGGAATTGTTACTTCCACCTTTTGAGAGTTAGGATAAACTCTTGCGACAACCCTAACAATTGTGTCTTCATCGATAATTAAGTATTTACTTAAAGATGATAACTTAGTCTCAATTTTCTCCTTCATTGCTGGTGTAACCGTTACATTTTTTCCTACAATTTCGAACCTCATAAATAATTCCTCCTGTCTAAAATTGTATATAGAATCAGCCATTTGGCCTTTGAAAATGTTATGTTTTTTATTATTTCCTCTATATTCCTTTTTTCTATAATTATTATAACAGTTATATAACAATTGTTGTGAATAAAATGTGAATATTTCTATTCACATTCCACTAATTTTTGTAACCAATTGAAAACAACGACCATAGCGTAAGAATCCATTCCACAATATTTCTTTAAATCTTCAATGATTTTCTTCTTTTCTTCTGAATCTGTATCATCATTATAATCAAGATGCCTCCATTGGAATACCGCATCCATTCCTTGACGAATATCTAAATCATGATATCCAGGATCATCCATCATACTCATAATAGATTTCAAAGACCAACGTCCCCTCATCCTGACATCGTAAACTGTTCCTGTTAGAAATGGTAATTGTAAATCTTCCATTCTTTCATTGATTGATAACAATTGTTTAGAAAGATCTGGATACATTTCCGCAAACTCTTGTATACGAACTTTTTCTGCCCCCTCAGCATTATACGCAATAACACTACCAACAATAGGAATATCTTTCACAAGATTTTCCGCAAGATCTCTACGATCGTCATGAATGTTCAAATATACTTTTTTCTTAATTGAACCATCCTTTTCCATAATAATCAAAGCATATTCAAATGGTAAAACATCATATGGTTTCATACCTATATATGGAGGTATCGCAAAACGTTCCCATTCAAAATCAAGAAATGCGATTGGAAATTGTATATGAGAAAGCCATGCACATAACGCAAGATGATCCACATAAATGCCATTCCTTCTATCTGCCATGATTTGCGCATATTGTTGACGACTACCTTCAATTCTATTTAAGTCCGCATCTTTCAAATATTCAATATGATCATTTTTCATATGATATTTCCCACTAGAAGCAATCAAAGTCAAAATAGAATTATCTTCCATAATTTCTTCATCAGGAAAACATTGTTCATAATATTTACATTTACTTTTTCCTGTGCATTTATTTGTTCTAATAGGTTTTGAGAGATCATTCTCACATATATTTTCCATTTCTCGTAAGATTGGAGTTGGATCTTTTATTGTATTATAAATTGCTTCCTTGATAGGTTGCGTTGGATGATTGTTATTATTATAAAAACAATCCGTTATCACAAACAATTGTTCAGCATCCAACTCTTCACAACGAATATAATCTGCATTTAAATGAATCATATAAATGTTATCTAAAACAATTCCATTCTTTTCTAATACCCAAACAGTATTATTGTAGAATGCCATATCATTTGCGTGCGGATATATCCCTGCAAACAAGAAATATAAATCATGTCCGTGTTTTGTACGATGCAAAAATGGTACTTTAATTCTTAAATTACCAGATTCAAATCTAGCTTTCACAAGCCATTCATTTTCACGCAAGGCTTGTAACGCTATCTTTTTATCATCTCCAACAGTCCCCAAAAAATAATCTTTAACATGCAATTTTTTTATCGCAAGATCTGTTATCTTTTCGTCTAAACGAACAAATGGATGATATTCATTTTTATCATCCTGTTTGTCTTTTAGAAATATATATGGACACCTACAATACTTTTTATAGTCACTGATATGAAACATAACTAATCCCGGATAATTGTAACACATGTATGATTCAAAGATTAAATAAGATAGAAAACAATTGTAATAGTGTTAAACAAACTGAAACAATTAAAGTCAGAAATAAAACAATAATCCAAAATCTTTGAAATTTTGTGAAT
>CAVFDO010000009.1:0-31586 GCA_963621095.1 bacterium | reverse complement strand
CAGGGTTTACAGAAAAGCACATTCCATGCGCTTGATGTAGTTCATGATATGGATCCTGTCCCAATATCACAACTTTCACATCGGAATAATCACAGACTTCAAAAGCTGAGAACACTTTATCTTTTGGTGGAAATATTGTTTTATGTTCATAAGCCTCATGTACAAACTTCGATAATTCTACAAAATATGGTTTTCGCCACTCATCCTGTAAAAAAGGCCACCATTCATTATGAATCATGATAGAAATGGATTATCCTTTCTACTCTTAATAATCATGATAATAGAAATTGCTCCAATTGCCATAATTCCTACACCAATCGTTCCATATAAGATCCAATTCACAGTCTTATTTGTATTACTTTGACTAGATGGATCTACTTTTTCTGAATAAGAAACATGTTTAAAGATATTATTCTCATCTGTATTTTCAATACCACAATATGCATTCACATCTTCTTCAACAAGTTCAAATATTCTTGGACCATCATTTAAGATTACTGTATTAAATTCCTTTTGGTCAAAGTCATCTCCTAATGCATTCTCTGCTTTGTCTTGTAATAATTCAAACATCGCAACACCTACACCATAAGATAGTAAGACACCAGGATATTCTGTTACATAATCATATAAAGTCTTTGCGGAATCTCCACTTAGCCCTAAATTATTTAAATAATCAGAAATATCACTTGTAGACCACCCCAATCCATTGACACCTAAATCAACAGCTGCGTCTAATACATAATTAATTTCATTATTTAGTTTCTGATATTCACTAGAATATGCATTTAGATTAGAAACAGATAATGCTTGTGATGAGGCATACATTGCCCAACCTTCTTGATATCCCATCATCGTAATTTGTGTACGAATATTTGCAGGATTTGTACTGTAATAATAATTGAATTGAAATAAATGGCCTGGAAAACCTTCATGTGATAATGCGATATAAAGCTCTGTTGTATCAGATATATTATCTCCATTCACTTTGATTACATTTTCTTGTACATTATCAATTGGTGGTGTTAAGTAATACGCTACAACACTATCACTCGCAACACTAGAATCTAAATACTGAACATTGTAATCAACTTTTTGTAATTCTGGAAAATTGTCTAGATGCTGTTCTAGATAAGACAAAACATCTTCTGCACTATCTAAATCAATTTCTTCATTAATTTCATCACTATGTGATGAAACTACATCATAAAATTCAATAACTGACTGATTTAAAAATTGTGTACAAATATCTAACATGGTATCTACATCTGTATTCATACTTGTTTGATATTGTGCATATGCTTGATAATAATCAGCACCATCTTCTAGAGAAGATACATTGTATTCTCCCTTTCTAGAACCTTTTAGTTTTAGTAATTCTTCACCAACTTTTTTATATGCTGGAATATAAGAATTCAAAACAATATCATGATTCTTTTCTTTATATGCTTTCTTTTCAGAATCACTTAATCCATCAAATGCATCTACATTTTCATCAAAGATACGAATCAATTCATTATCATCTGTTTTCTCTACAAATTTATCAATTGCGTCTTCTGTATCTTGTAACATTGTATCTGTTAAAAAGTAACCTTTTTCTGCTTGTTTCTTTGTGTTTTCTAAACATTGATCCAAATAATCTGGAACAGAAGCTAATACTTCCAAATAATCATCAAAGTCTTCTTTTTCATAAAACACAAATTCTGTAAATACAGTTAATAAGTTATCAATCACACCTGTAGAACTACTAAATGCCCAATCAAAATATGGATAAGAATTCAAAGTGATTTGTTGATTTAAATATGCTTCAATTGTTTGATAATCCTTCTTTTCTGTATCTGTTAAAGAATCATAATCAAATGTATGTAATTCATCTAAATATGCTTGATTTTCTTTAACTGTTTCTTCGTAATCTTCCCAACTTGCATCCCCAACATTCAATTCAGGTTTTTCAATATTTAACTTTGTATAATCTTTTAGTGCAAAATGCATCGTTGTATAATCTGATTCCATCAAATCTTTAAATAACGTATCTTCAAAATCAGAAAATGATTTTTCTGCATGAATTGGTGTACATAACATTCCAATGGAAAGTGAAATACCAACCGCAGAATTAATAATTCTTTTTATCATTTCTTTCTCCTGTAAAAATTAAAAATTCTCAATAAATGAAAGAACTTCTTCTTTCGAAGGCATAACTCTTAATGCACCTTTTTTTGTTGTAACTAAAGATGCCGCAGCGTTTCCAAGTTTCAACATTTCTGTCAAAGTTTCTTCACTAAATGAATCAACTCCATTTTCTAAAATTGTATTGATCATGCATGCACAGAACGTATCTCCTGCACCTGTTGTTTCAATTGTCTTTTCTTGTAAGAATGCTGGATAAAAAACATGGTGTTCTTTTGTGACAGCTTTAGATCCATCAGCACCCATAGATAAACAAATCAATTTTAAATTTGGATAATCTTTTTGTAGTTTTTCAATTGCGGAATCATAATCATTAATACCTGTAAACCAAGTAATTTCATTATCTGAAATTTTAACAACATCAGCTTGTTGTAATCCCCACGCAATCATCTCATGTGCATCATCTAATGACTTCCATAAAGGTTCTCTTAGATTTGGATCAAATGTAATAATCGCTCCATTTTCTTTTGCGATAGTAACTGCTTTTTTTGTTGCGGATATTACTGGTTCATCTGTTAAAGATAATGTTCCAAAATGAAATACTTTTGCATCCGCAATCAAAGAAGCATTGATTTCATCTTCTCGTAATGTCATATCAGCACCAGGATTACGATAGAACGCAAAATCACGATCACCATTTTCTTTCTTCAATACAAGTGCTAATGTTGTATGAATTTCATCATCATAACATAAGCCATCTGTATTAATTCCTTGTTCTTGTACTGCCTTTGTTAATAGTTGTCCAAATCCATCATTTCCAACTTTTCCAATAAACGCAGTTTTTTTACCTAAACGTGTTAACATGCTTAAAACATTACAAGGTGCTCCACCTGGATTTGCTTCTAAAAGAGGATTTCCTTGTTCACTCATACCATTTTCTGTAAAGTCTATTAATAGTTCACCTAACGCAACTACATCATATTTTTTTTCTGTCATATATTTCTCCATTACCTATAGAACTATCTTACTATTGGAAAGCCAAAATGAAAAGAATGGAAACCAATCATTCCATTCCTTCATGTAACATTCTTTCAAATATTCTAATTGATAGTGCTGGAACTTCTACATGCGTTCCAATCTCTTCTCTTTCTTCACCAAATTCATCAAAAATACATTTCCAACTTGGTTCAAAATCATATTCTTTTCCAAAGAATGATGGATTAAATACAACTCTGATTGCATCAATATGATGTTTTTTATCTTCCATAAAAATATCATAGAAAACAATTCCACCATCCGATACAGAAACCTTAACATGTTCCATGATTTCTTCTGTCGTATGTAATCTAAATTGTTTATATTCTTTTCTTAACGCAATACATTTCTTTGTATATTCAATAATGTCGTTATAAAATTCAGCTCTTTCCCAATCCATTTGATTGATCTTATCACCTGCATTATAACTATTCCCATTATCATTCTTTGTTCCACAGAATTCACAACCTGCATGTAAGAAAGGAATACCTTGAGAAACAAGCGTTGTTAAGATCATCATCTTTTGACGTTCTTTACGTGTTTGACGATCTTCATTACTACAACATGCATGCATCTTATCCCATGCTGTTGCGTTATCATGCGTTTCAATATTATTGATTGTTTGATCTGGTTCTTCAAAGCGTTTAAATAATGGATCTCCCATTACATTTGCGGTGATAGCGGATAATACTGAGAAAGCTTGATCGGTATCTCCTGTAATGTATCCTCTAGATGCTTTTTGATCATCACTTGTTTTTCCTTTAATAACATCTCTAAAATAATCATTGAAATGTCCTATTTCAGCCATGACATTTTGATTCATGATAGATGCTTTTTTCTTATAATCCAACATTGTTGGTAGATCCCATCCTTCTCCATAGACCATGAAATCCTTCTTATATTTCTTTCCAACATCACGTATTTGATTCATTGTTTCTACATCTAAGATTCCCATGAGATCAAATCTAAAACCATCTACATCATATAATCGAACCATAGATTCAATCACATGTATCAAATACTTTCTTGCCATTGGCTTTTCTGAGGCAAAATCATTTCCACAATATGATCCATTAGATAAGAAACAACCTTCGTTATAACGATAGTAGTAATATGGAACAACGCAATTAAAACAACAAGAATCTACATCATATGTATGATTAAATACTACATCCATATTTACTCTTAACTGATGCTTATGGAAACAAGAAACCATCTTTCTAAATTCAAGCATTCTTGCATAAGGATTATCAGGATCTGTAGAATAACTACCTTCCAAGCTCAAATACTGCATTGGATCATATCCCCAGTTATAATTCTTTTCTGGATGAAATTCATCCACTGTACAGAAATCATGTACAGGCATCAATTGAATGTGTGTAACACCTAACTTTGATAAATAATTTAATCCAGTAGGCATAAAATCATGCATTGTATCTTCTTCACAAAGAGAAACGTATTTTCCGTTTGTTTTTGTTCCAGTTTTCTTAGAACTTGTCATATCACGAACACTTGCCTCATAGATGATGGCATCTGTTCCACAAACTTTCCCACTCACTTTTGTTTTCGCAACGGATTCAATCTTTTCTAGATTGATCACTGCACTCATTTGTGCGTTACCATTACTACTAAAAGCATATGGATCTAATGACTTCACAATTTTTCCATTTCTTTCAATTAAATAACAATATAATGTGTGTTCTAAATTACCCGTTACACGTTTTCTCCATACACCTTTATGTTCTCTTTCCATAGGAAATGTATGAATGACACCTTTTGTAATTGTCTGTAAAGTAATAGATACTGCAGTAGGAGCCCACAATACAAAGTCCGTATAGCCACGATGATATGTAGCGCCTAAATCATCTCCATCATAGTAAAACATACGATTGAATTCTTCCGTATTCACAATCATTCTAAACTCTAATGGAACAATTAATCCATGAGATTCACGTACACTATAATTCTTCCCAAATTGAATATCTGCAGGAGAAGTAAGAACATATTTTGTTTGACTATCATGTTCTTCAACACTATAAACAATTAAATCGATTGATTCTCCTCCAGTAGCTAATAAACTAAAATAATCACTTCTTCCACCATAAAAGTTTTTATTCATCCAGATGGTCACTTTTCCAAAATCATCTAGATATGCATACATTGCTGGCATAAAATCCTCCGTTTTATATTATTTCGTTAAAAAAAGGCACCTCAATGGTGCCATAATTTCATCAAAATTTCAATGGTTTCACGTTCCAGATTTCTTTCGCATATTCCTCAATCGTTCTATCACTTGAGAAATATCCACTCTTAGCGATATTCACTAAGCACATCTTTGCCCATTGATGTTTATCTTGATACAATTCTTCAATCTTTTCTTGTGCATTTACATATGCATCAAAATCAGCTAATAAGAAGAATTCATCATTCTTATTTGTTAATTCATTGAGAATCAATGTGAAATCATCTAAATCACTAGACCATGTTCCATCTACTAATGAATGTAAAACATTCGCGATTCTTTCATCAGAATTAATGTAATCTTGACAATGATAGCTATATCTCATGTCATTTAACTCTTCTACTGTATGACCAAAAATGACATCATTTTCTCTATCAACAAGTTCATCAATTTCAACATTAGCACCATCCAATGTACCTAAAGTAATTGCACCATTCATCATGAATTTCATATTACCAGTACCACTTGCTTCTTTACCAGCTGTAGAAATCTGTTCAGAAACATCTGTACCAGGAACTAATACTTCACTCATTGTTACGCAATAATTTGGTAAGAATACAACTTTAATCATACCCTTTACATCAGGATCACTATTAACAACCTTTGCGACACAGTTGATTAGCTTAATGACTTTCTTTGCGAATGTATATGCTCCTGCTGCTTTTGCGGCAAATAAATATGTATGTGGTTGCATTGTGTAATTAGGATCAGATTTAATTCTTTGATATCTATAAATGATATTCATGACATTCAATAATTGTCTCTTGTATGCATGCAGACGTTTTGCTTGAGAATCAAAAATTGAATTTGGATCTACTTGAATACCTGTTTTCTCCAAAATATAAGAAGCTAAGATTTGTTTTCTTTCTTGTTTTACTTTTAAGAAAGCGTCTTGTACTTTCTTATCATCTACATACTTCATTAGATCTTCAAATTTACTATAATCTGTTTCGTATTCTTTTCCAATCAAACGATCCAAGAATTCTTTTTCCTGTGGGTTGTTGTATAACATCCATCTTCTTGGTGTAATACCATTTGTCTTATTTGAAAAACGATTTGGAAATAAATGATAGAAATCAATAAACAAATCATCTTTTAAGATTTCAGAATGAATCTTAGCTACACCATTGATAGAATGAGATCCAACAATGGCAAGATTTGCCATATGTACAGTATCATTTTGAATGATGCGAACTCTTTCAACCATTCCTTTATCATCACCACAATTTTCCCATACGTATTGTGCGAATCTACGATCAATTTCTTCAATGATCATCGCAATACGTGGTAATAAGTTACGAATATAACCCATTGGCCATTTCTCTAAAGCTTCTGCCATAACTGTATGGTTTGTATACGCACAAGTTTCAGTAACAATTTCAAAAGCATCATCCCATGAGAATTGATATTCATCCATCAATACTCTCATTAATTCAGGTACAACCAAAACAGGATGTGTGTCATTCATTTGTATCGCAATTTTCTTACCTAGATTCTTTAAAGAAGGATATTGTTTTAAATGAGATTCTACAATGGAATGAATTCCTGCACATACAAAGAAATATTCCTGCATCAAACGTAAATACTTACCTTGTTCTGTGGAATCATCAGGATATAACTTCAAACAAATATCATCCACTAAAGAAAGATAATCTCTTTCTGACATATACATTGGTTTACTTGCTGGTTCTGCACTCCATAAACGCAATGTATTTGTGAAGAATGTATTCGCACCAATGAGTGCCATATCATATGGTACTGCCATAACTTTTGTAGAATCACGATGTTCAAAATGCATTGTTCCATCATTGTCATACCAAGTATCAATATGTCCATAGAATTCTACTTCTACAGAATGTTTTGGTTTACGGATTTCCCAAGGATTTCCATAACGCATCCAATAATCAGGTAATTCTACCTGTTCACCTGCTTCATTAATTTGTTGTTCAAATAAACCAGAACGATAACGAATGCAGTTACCATTCAATGGAAGATTTAAAGATGCACCAGAATCCATAAAACAAGCAGCTAATCTTCCTAGACCGCCATTTCCTAAACCCGGATCCAATTCCAAAGAAGCTAATTCATTATAATCAATTCCTAGTTCCTTTAACCCATTTACGACCATATCATAGATTCCAAGATTCTTTAGATTGCTCGTTAACATCTTTCCAAGTAAAAATTCAATTGAAAAATAATAGATTTGTTTTGACTTTGTATGTTTGATTGCTGCTTTTGTATCCTTCCAGTTTACATTGGCATAGTCTCTTACCATTTGACCTAATACCATGTATTTTTCTGTAGGATGCGTATCTTCTACTGCACAACCATAACTTTCAACAAGTCTTCTTTCATATTCTTTTTTAAATTCAGCTTTACTCTTAAACATTTATTTCTCCCTATTCTTTTTACAATGCAGCCAAATTGTTGCCCATGGCGCAAGATAAATTGTAACACTATCTTTATATCCATGTTGATTTCCATTCAAAAAAGATTGCATTGGTTTTGGATTACATAATCCACTTCCACCATATTTTTCATTTTCTGTATTTAGAATTTCAACATAGGTTCCACTCTGTGGAACTTTGATATCATATTGTGGATAATCCACTGGTTTACAATTCATGATACAAACAATGTATTCTTCATCATCTTCACGAATGAAAGAATAAACAGATTGTTTTGTGTTATCTGCATCAATCCAACGAAATCCATTATGATTGGAATAATCATATTGATAGAAACATGCATGTTCTTGATACAAATGATTTAAATCTTGAAAGAAACGATGAAATTTATTATGCATCGGATAATCTAATAAAAACCAATCTAGTTCTTTATTTTCATCAAATTCTCTAAAAGAACCAATTTCATTTCCAATAAAATTCAATTTCTTACCAGGATGTGCATACATATATGCATATAGATTTCTAGCTTGTGAGAATTTCGCATCATAGTCACCCCACATACGATCTAAGATTGTCTTTTTTCCATGTACATTTTCATCATGAGAAAATGGCAATAAAAATCTCTCAGAATAGAAATAATGCATCGAAAAAGTAAGCTTATGATGATCATGCATACGATACAAAGGATCTGTAGAATAATACTTCAATGTATCATTCATCCATCCTAGATCCCACTTGTAATCAAATCCTAAGCCACCATCTAATGTAGAAGCAGTCACTTTTGCGTAATCTGAACTATCTTCCGCAATCATCATGACACTAGGGAATTCTCTATGAATGTAATAATTTAAACGTTTTGTGAAATCAATACTTCCTTGATTGATTCCACGATTACTATTACCACCCCAATAGATCAAGTTACTTACCGCATCTACACGAATACCATCAATATGATAAATATCACACCAAAACGCAAAAGCACTCATCAAGAAAGAACGTACTTCTTCATTCCAAAGATTGAAATTCATTGTTCCCCATTGTGATTCTGCATTCTCATGATCTGCATATTCATACAATGCTTCACCATCAAACGCAATCAGTCCAAATGCATCTTTCACAAAATGCACCGGAACCATATCCATAATGATTCCAATTCCTTCTTTATGACATGTATTCACAAAGGAAGCAAATTCTGTTGGATTACCATAACGACTTGTTAAAGAATAGTAGCCACTTGCTTGATATCCCCATGAACCATCAAAAGGATATTCACATAAAGGCATCATTTCAATATGTGTAAATCCATTCTCTTTCACATAAGAAATCAATTCTTTTTCTAATTGAGCATATGTATATGGATATTGTCCATTCTTTTTCCATCCACCTGCATATACTTCATAAATACTCATTGGTTTATCAAAATTTTTATCTCTTGATTCCATCCATTTTTTATCACTCCAATGAATATCATTTAAATTATAGACTTTAGAAGCATTATTTGGTCTTGTTTCAGAATAGAACGCATATGGATCAGCTTTATATAAAATATCACCACGTCCTGTTTCAATGCGATATTTATAGGAATTCCACTCATGTACATTTTCAATAAAAACACTCCAGATTCCCGCATGATCTGTTCTACACATAGGATTTCTACTTTCATCCCATTGGTTAAAAGAACCTACAACAGATATATTTCTCGCATGTGGTGCATATACTGTAAAGCGAACACCAAATACATGATTTTCTTCGCAAACATGAGCACCAAAAAGACGATATGCTTCGATACAATGTCCTTCATGGAAGGCTTCAATGATTTTGTTTTTTTCCATGTCTTCCTCCAATACTCATTTATTCTACCAAAAAGAATGACCATCTGTCATTTTTAAATTTCAGTTTAAAAAAGCCTCTTTTTGTAGAGGCTTGATACTAAGCAAGAATAGGTTTAATAGCTTCTGTTAAAGCATCCTTTTTCGCTTGTGCTTCTTTTAGATCTGCACCACTTGTTGTGAAATAAGTTTTGATCTTAGGTTCTGTTCCACTTGGTCTTACGATTAATACAGATCCATCTTCTAAATCGTATCTCAATACATTTGATTTAGGTAAACCAGTAGAAGCAGTATCTAAGTAGTCTGTTACCTTAACGACTTTATTTCCACCAAAATCACTTGGTGTATTTTCTCTTAGATCTTTCATAATTCCTGCCATCTTATCCATACCAGATAATCCAGGGAATTCATAAGCATCTACAACATTTAGATATCTACCATATTGTGCATAGATTTCTTCTAATCTTTGTTTAATAGAAGAACCAATACTTCTATAGTACGCTGCCATTTCACAAATTAACATTGATCCAATGATTGCGTCTTTATCACGTACATATGGTCCAGCTAAATAGCCATAGGATTCTTCAAATCCAAAGATGAAACGATCTGCTTCACCATCCGCTTCTAACTTAGCGATTTGATCGCCAATCCACTTAAAACCAGTTAATGTATGTCTTAATTCAACACCATAATGTTCTGCGACTTTTTCCGCAAGTGGTGTAGAAACAATTGATTCTACCGCAACAGCCTTTTCTGGCATTGTTCCTTTTTCAATTCTACCTGCACAAATATAGTCTAATAATAGAACACCCATTTCATTACCAGAAACGAGTTCATAAGAACCATCTGGGCACTTCATTGCGATACCAACTCTATCCGCATCAGGATCAGTAGCTAACATCAAATCAGCACCTGTTTGTTTCGCTAGTTCAACACCTTTTTCCATTGCTGCGTAGATTTCAGGGTTTGGATAAGAACAAGTTGTGAAATACCCATTTGGATATTCTTGTTCAGGTACAATTGTAATATCTGTAATTCCCATATCTTTTAGAACATGTGTAACAGGAACTAAACCAGTACCATTTAATGGAGAATAAACAAGTTTTAAGCCAGCTGTCTTACATAGACCTGGTCTAACTTGTCTAGCTTCAATTGCTTCATACAATGCTTCTTTACAATCATCTCCAACAAACTTGATCAATCCTTTTTCAACACCTTCCGCAAAAGACATTACCTTTGCACCAGTTAATACATCAGTCTTTTGAATAGAATCATAGACAACCGCAACCGCATCATCTGTCATCTGGCATCCATCTGGTCCATATGCTTTATAACCATTATATTTTGCTGGGTTATGAGAAGCAGTTACCATGATACCTGCATTACAATGATAATATCTTGTAGCGAATGATAAAGCAGGAACTGGCATTAATTCATCATAGATACGAACAGAAATACCATTTGCGGCTAATACACCTGCAGCTTCACGAGCAAAGTTCCAACCTTTTAAACGAGAGTCATAAGAAATCGCAACTGTTTGTGTGCCACCTTGTGTCTTTACCCAATCCGCAACGCCTTGTGTAGCTTGTCTTACAACCCAAATATTCATACGATTTGTTCCAGCACCTAGTGTACCTCTTAAACCAGCTGTACCAAATTGTAAAGATACCGCAAAGCGTTCCTTGATTGCGTCTTCATCTGATTCTATTGAATCTAATTCAGTATTTAGATCAATATCTAATAGATCTGTTTCTTTCCATCTCTTATATTCATCGAGATAAGTCATAATTATCTTCCCTTCTGTAAGCGTTTTCTTTTTCGCTTTTAAAAATATCAGCTTTTTTATAGGAGCTGAGAACCTAAATGATTGAAAAAAGGAGAAGCAAGATGCTACTCCTTTTAATCCGCAATTACTTATGCAATTACTTTTTGTGCACGAAGTACATCTTCAATTGTCTTGACAGCTACATCTTCGTCTTCACCTTCACAAGAAACTGTAATTTCGCTTTGTGTAGGAATACCTAAAGACATAACGCCCATGATGGACTTCATATTTACTGTACGTCCCTTATAAGCAACCTTAACTTCGCACTTGAACTTGCTAGCAGCGTTAACTGCAACTGTTGCTGGGCGTGCATGTAATCCAACAGGATCAATAACTGTAACTGAAATCTGTTTCATTTCGAATTCTTCCTCCTGATTCATTTACTAGATTTATTTTATTACAACGAGCATCAACTTACAAGCGTTTACATTTAAACTTTTTCACATTCATTTTTTATATTCGCTTATTTATCGTTAATATCCCAATTGTTTCTCGCATACAACAACATCATTTCTTTCATTTTCTTTGCAAGTGATGTTGTCAATACATTTTTCTTGATACGAAAACACCATGCATTTTGCGTATTGGATGGATCATTCATTCTACTTGTATCATCTAATCCTAACCAATCTTGTATCTGTGCAATCGCTACATTCGATGGTGAAGCATACATACATCTCAACATCAAATCAACGATATCTTTTTGATTACTACCTAAATAATCACAAAATCTCTTTGTTCTTTCTTTTTCACATTTACTCCAAGAAAGAATTGTATGATTATCATGTGTTCCCGTATAAACAATGCTATTCTTTTCATGATTGAAAGGCATATATAAAGAATATGGATCTGTTTCTTCAAATGCATATTCTAAAATACGCATTCCAGGATATCCACTTTCATGAATCATCTGTTTAAATTCATCACTCAAATATCCAAGATCTTCAACAATGATATCTACTTTACCATGCATTTCTTCTAATTTTTGAAATGGTTTTAATCCAGGTCCTTTTACCCAAATACCATCCTCTGCTTTCCCATCCGCAGGTATCGCATAATAGGAATGATAGCCTTGAAAATGATCGATTCTAACAATATTACAACCTTTTTGTAGGTGCTCTACTCTTTTGATCCACCACACATAATTATCTTTTTCCATTTGATTCCAATCAAATAATGGATTGCCCCATTTTTGACCATTCGGCATACCACTAACTTCTTTCATTTGATAAGTTGTTGTATCCATACAGAATTGTTCTGGATTAACCCATACATCACTCGAATCAGCTGCGATATAAAAAGGTAGATCACCAATGATTTGGATTCCTTTTTCGTTTGCGTATTTCTTCAACGCTTTTAATTGTTGATAGAATAAAAATTGAATACGCACATAAAACATAACAGAATCATATAAACGATATGCTTCTTCTTGTACTTCATTGGATAAATGATTTCTGAATTCTTGTGGCCATTCTATCCAAGATTGCCCATTACGATCTTGTTTAATTGCCATGAATATCGCATAATCTTTTAACCAACTTTTTTCTTCTTGAATAAAATCAAAATATTCTTTTTGATATTTATTTGAAAGTCTATTACAAGCTTTCTTTAAAATAGAATAACGATTTTCATATAACTTTCCATAATCAACATGTGTTTCGTCATTTCCCCAATCATATTCTTCTATTTCTTCTTTTTCTAATAAACCATCTTCACATAAAAGATCTAAATCAATGAAATATGGATTCCCCGCAAAAGAAGATAAAGATTGATATGGAGAATTTCCATATCCAGTTGGTCCAAGTGGCAACATTTGCCAATATGTTTGACCAGCTTCTGTTAAAAAATCAATAAATTTGTATGCTTCTTTTCCTAGTGTTCCTATTCCAAATGGTGAAGGAAGAGAAGATACATGCATTAAAACACCTGCACTTCGTTTCATATGATCCCCTATTTATGATACGGTTCGTGATTTAATATCTTAAATGCACGATATATTTGTTCTAATACAATTATTCTACACAATTGATGCGGAAAAGTATTCACTGAAATCTTCCATCTTTCATTTGCACGTTTCATTAGAGAATCACTTAAACCTAATGATCCACCAATCACAAAATCAATCTTACTTTTCCCACTTGTATGAATTTGATCTATTTTTTTACTTAAAGATTCTGAATCAATTTCTTTTCCCTTTAGATCCAATAAAATGACATATTCATCATCTTTAATACATTTCAACAATCTTTCACCTTCAACATTCTTTACACGAATATTATCAGCTTCAGAATTGTTATCCATGGTTTTCTCATCTTTTACTTCAATGATTTCTAACTTTTCATATGGTTGAATTCTTTTACTGTATTCTTCAATTCCATCACGCATCCATTTTTCTTTCATTTTTCCACACGCAATGATACGAATCATTTCAATACCACCTTAGAAGTTTTCATTTCACCATTTCTTTCAAAGACAACATCTACTTCTTGTCCACTTTCACTACTATATTGTAATTTCTTAAAATCACTTTCAGAATTCATAGATGAACCATCAATCTTAATGATGCGATCTCCATATTCTAAGATTCCATTCGCACACGAATTCTCTTTTACATCTGTCACAAATAAACCAGTTGTTGTATCTAATGCATAACCATTTTCATTCTTTTCATAAGATACCATATTTTCAAATGAACGCACACAAACATCAAATACACCACGTGTTACAGAACCATTCTTTTTGATTTGTTTATAAACATTTTCTACTTCATCACTAGAAATGACATATCCCATATGTGTTGAAGAATCTTCAGGATGATGTGTAATGATACCAACTAAACTTCCACCTAAATCAACAAGGGCACCTCCATATTGTCTTTCTGATAGATTCATATCCGTTTCCAACATTGAACACAAATAAGAAGAATCTGAATGCATCAAATAACTTCCCATATCACTACATACCCCAAATGATATCGTCATATTTCCAATAGAACTATTTCTACCACTGATTCCAATAACATTTTGACCTTTTTCAACTTCATTATTTTCAAATGTAAAACCTTCTACTTCAAAATCAACAGAACACTTTAATACACATAAGTCAGTATCGGTATCATATCCTACTACCGTAGCATCTTTTCTCGCACCAGAATCAAATACAATCGTATTCAATTCATCTTTCACTTCAGAAACAGAAACAATATATAAATCATTTCCATCTTTTTCAATGACTACTCCCGAATAACTACCTTTATTCGACTCAACACTTACAATATTCGCTTTTACATTTTCAACGACAGAAGAAATATCATTTGTATCCACTTTATTATGAATAACTACACTACCATCACTATTGGATGAAGATATTCTATTGAGTTGAATGCTGAGAACTATGTTCCATACCAATAAAACGCTTAACGCTACCAAAATCAGTTTCTTCATCTCGTTCTCCTTTTCGAATCATTTCATATTGCCCTGCAGCACAGATTACCAATTGATCATTTAAATCTTTTTGTTTTAATAAGACTTCACTTGAAACTTCTAATGCTTTTTCTCTTGTATTTGCTTGTTCACTTAAATGTGCAAGAATAATCATCTTTGTATTTTTTGTGACGATTTGTTTTAAAACTTCTGCACAATCTTCATTGTTTAAATGTCCATCATCTCCATAAATTCGTTGTTTCAAGAATTGTGGTCTAGATGTATGCATCAACATTTCTACATCATGATTACTTTCTAATATGATCCAATCAGCATCTTTCATCATTGGAATATATCTTTGATTAACATAACCTGTATCTGTTATATAAACAAGTTTTTCAATACCATCTTCAATAATATAACCTGTTGTATTTAATGCATCATGACTTAATGCAATTGGTGTAAATATTAAATTATTAATTGTAAATTTTTGTAAAGGTCTTACAAGAAATGTATCAATATCATTGATTTCAATTGGTGAATAAATATCAATCTTTTTAAAGTGACGAATCTGAGATACATGATCTGCATGATCATGTGTAATAACTAATGCATCTAAATCTTCAATCTCTAAATCCAAGTGATGTAAACTATTCAACAAATGCTTTTTCGTTGTTCCACAATCAATCATGATATTTGTACCTTGATCTTGTAAAACAAAACTATTTCCTTTTGAACCACTAGCTAATAACGCAAATTCCATCATAAATGAGGTACCCCATCACAATCTAAAAATTCACAAGCGTTGTGTCTTTCCCCATCCACTTTAAAGTACATATGTACATGAGGACCTGTTGCTTGGCCAGTCATACCAATATGACCAATTACATCACCCTTAGCTACTACAGTACCTTCAGGTAAATCACATGGAACATTCAAGTGTCCATAATATGTTTCATATCCATTATTATGATTGATTATGACATAGTTACCAGAAATGCTGTTATATCCAATTTCTTCAATCACACCATTATCTGCCGCATAAACATCACCCCAAGAATTATATTGGTCAACAAAATCTGTTCCTCGATGGCCATAATAACATCCCCACATACAAGTAATACCTGCATTTTCTACAGGATAACGGAATGAACCTGTACCAACATCAGGTTGGCTTTTTGTTCCTACCGCAATCACTTCACTACTTGCTTGTTTTGTTTCAACAGAAGATTCCAATGTACCACTTGTTAATACACCATTGATCCATTTTTCACTATACAATGCATTTCTAGAACCATTGACACCTTCTGTACGAACTTCTGATTCTCCTTGAGTTAATTCTTCATCTTGGATATAAGTCGTATCATAATAGACCGTTTCTTCACGCAACGTTTCTTTATATACAACAACATCAATTGGTGATTCAAAATATGTAATACAAAGTTGTTCACCTTCTTTTAAGATTTGGTCTGTAGAAGAAATCTTATCACGGTTAATATTCATAACTTGAGTTGCACTTAAACCATAGTTTTTCGCACCCACACCTGCAACCGTATCATATGCTTGAACAGTGTAATATTCTAAATCCGTCTTATTTCCATATTCAATGAACTGTAAAACAGATTCTTTTGTTGTACGAATTTCGTCTGCCTCAGCATACGCTTTTTCAAATGTAATGGTTTGTGAAATCGATAAACCAACATCTTTTGAGCCATATGTTGTTAAGGTTTGTTTTTCTGAAGATGATTGTGTTAACGATGAAATTGAAGAAGAATCGACAAATAATGATAAATAATCATTCATTGCTTCTTCATATAAACTTTTATCCGAAACATACACCTGTGCTTTTAAAGATCCATTTTCAGAAATATTGATTACTGTACAACCTAAAGTATATAAATCATTATCATCAAAATACTGTAAGATATCACTTGTCGCATCACTATAAGAATAATAACTTTGTTCATCACTAATATAACAATCTCTACCAATATTTACTTCTGTATCTGGATAGTCTTCTTGATACTTTTCTTGATATACTTGTTTTAAATGCGCATCTAATCCATTACGATCATTTAAGATTCCAATCAATTGATCTTGATAATACACTTTATGAATCGTAATAGGTGTAGCGTGAATGGAAGTAACAGTTTGCGCAAACATGCCAACTTGATTACTTGTTTCTTGACCTACACTCACAAACGTAAATGTATGAAAAAAGATAGGTAGGCCTACTACAATCAAGACACTGATAAATGCACAGATAATAAATGTCATGATTTTTTTCATATAAATACCTCCTATCTTATTTTTTATTCATTAGGTGCTAGATCCTGGTCATTAGATATATTGTACAGGGCATTTGTAGCACCCTCAAAGGCAACGACCACTCTACCCGTAGAACCATTTCTATGTTTGGCAATGTTGATTTCTAACCTTTCACTACCAGATTCCTTTGCGGCTTCACGTGCATCTTCTTTATAGTACGCTTCACGATATAACATCAAAACAATATCGGCATCCTGTTCAATGGCACCAGATTCACGTAAGTCAGATAACATTGGATGTTTATCTTCACGTTGTTCAACGGTACGGGATAACTGTGATAAGGCAATAACAGGAACTTTTAGTTCACGAGCCAAAGATTTTAAGCTTCTAGAAATATCTGAAACTTCTTGTTGACGATTTTCTCCAGTTCTTTTTCCAGAACCAGTAATTAACTGAATATAGTCAATCAAAACGAGATTCAAGCCATGTTCTGCTTGTAATCTTCTACACTTCGAAAAGATTTCTGGAATCTTAATACTAGAAGTATCATCAATATATACTGGAAGTTTTCCTAAATCTGCAGCAGCTTCATTGACTGCATTCCAATCTTCATTCGCTAATCGACCAGTTTTGATTTTATCACCTGCAACATGAGAGCGCGCACTCAATAAACGCATTCCTAATTGTTCAGCAGGCATTTCTAGTGAAAATATCGCTACTGCTCCTCCAGGATTGTAATTGGCGACATTCATCGCTAAATTCAACGCAACCGCTGTTTTACCCATTGCAGGACGTGCCGCAAGAATGACTAAATCTCCTTTTTGGAAGCCATGTAACGTATGATCCAATGCAACAAATCCAGTTTTATAACCTGTAATATCAGATTTATTTTCAGCCATCATTTGTACTTGTTGCATGACCGCATTCATGACATCTGCAGGATTGCGAAATTCTGAAGTCTTACGATTTCTAGAAATGTCTAAAACACTCTTTTCAGCACCATCTAAATACTCATCAATATCACTTGAATTTTCAAATCCATCTTCAACGATTCTTTCCGCTGCTTCAATCATTTTTCTCGCAACTGCTTTATCACGAATCAAATCTACATAACTTTTAGTATTATAGGATGTAACTGCCGCATCACTTAATTTTGTAAGATATTCAATTCCTCCCGTTTCATTCAAGAGATTCAAATCATTCAATCTTGTGAAAATCGTTGTTAGATCGATTTGTTGACCACTATGATACAAAGCACTCGCTGCCGCAAATATCTTTCGATTCGCTTCAACGAAAAAATCTTCTTCGCTGAGTCCTTCTTCCATCGCAATACGTGTAGCAGAAGGATAAACAAGCATTGTGCCTAATAAAGATGCTTCTGCTTCAGGAGCAGATGGCAATTGTCTAGGCATTATTTTTCACTCCCAACAAGTTTGACACGAATTGTTCCAATTACATTTTTATGTAATTCAATACGTACATTTGTTACACCTAATGTTTGAATTGGATTTGTATCTAAAATCTTTCTTTTATCAATATGAATCCCTTGTTTGTTTAAAGATTCAGTAATTTGTTTTGTGGAAACAGAACCAAATACTCTACCAGATTCTCCCGCTTTCACTGTAAAAGTAAGCATCATCTTTTCCATCTTCGCAGCGATTTCTTTCGCTTCTTCTACTCTTTTAGCTTCATCAGCAGCTTCTTGTGCTTTTTGTTCACCAAGAATTTCTAATGATCTTTTACTTTCCGCAACTGCTAGTCCTCTAGCGATCAAATAATTTCTTCCATATCCATCAGAAACATCTACGATATCTCCTCTTTTACCAACTTTTTTTACATCTTGTTTAAGAATTACTTTCATCGTCATTTTCCTCCATAAAATATTGATCAATTGCTTCTAATAAAGCATTTTTCATATCTCCAACTTTTACTTTTGTTTTTTGTACAGCCGCAGCAGTCATATGGCCGCCACCACCCATGCTTTCCATAATCAATTGTACATTAATTGAACCATCACTTCTCGCACTAATTCCAATTTCATTTTCAGAACTGTTCGATATCACAAACGCTGCACGAACACCTTGTAGATCCAACAAAGAATCCGCAACTTGTGAAATCAAAGAACGAGATAACACTCTATTTTCTACACTTGCGATAACAACGCCATGTTCAAACTTTTCCGCATTGGTTGCGACTTCTGTTTTAATAGCGAATTCATCAAATGTATCTTTTAGCCATGCATTTGATTTTGAAATATCTGCGCCAAGTTCTTTTAAAGCTGCTGCTGCTTCATACGTTCTAGTACCCGTTCTAACTCTCCATCTTTGCGTATCAACAACCATACCTGTCAACATCAACGTCGCTACTGTATCTGAAATATCGATTCTATTAGAAATATATGGAATCATTTCTGTTACAAGTTCACAAGCACTTGATGCACCTGCTTCAATATATACAAGCATTGGTTTAACACCAATTTCTGTTGCTCGTCTATGATGATCGATCACAACGATTTTCTTAGCTTGTTCTAAAACTCTAGCACCATTTGATTGTTTGATATTATGATGATCCGTCATAATAACCAATGTTTTATCTTGTAATTGATTCAATGCTTCACTATCTGTTATGAAATTAAATTGTTCTTTTAATTCTTTTTCATTCAATTTTAATGCCGCAGCTAATTTTTCTTCTATACCACCAGTTTTTGCGATGATAGAAACTGGTTTTCCTAACGCACTGACAATTCTACTCAATCCAAGTGCAGAACCAATACAGTCAAAATCTGCCATTTTATGTCCACAAATAATGACATTACTACTTTTAGAAATAACATCTCTTAAGGCATGAGACATAACACGAACACGAACTCTACTACGCTTTTCATTTGCTTCAGATGATCCACCATAGAATTTGATATCTCCACCAACAGATTGTACTGCTACTTGGTCACCACCTCTAGTTTGAGCTAATTCCATTAAGTTCGCAGTCATTTCATCCAAAACATCATATTCACTAGAGCCCATCGCAAATACCATGGATAAAGTAATAGATACTTCCATTTTCATGGATACTTTTCTAATTTTAGATAGTACCGCAAAGTGATCTTCTACCATAGATTGATATGCTTTTTCATTCAAAATCAATAAATACTTTGAATTATTCAAACGTTTCATCAATACATGATGTGCATTACAATATTCAACCAAAGGAGCTCTTACACTCGCTGATATATTCGTTGCGTCTGCTTCATCTTCATATTGAACACTTTCTTCATAGTTATCAAATGACGCAAGACCTAACACTAATATTTGATCATTGTATTTTTGTTGTAAATCAACTACTTTAGTGATGTCTGTAAAAATCAAGACTTGAGAATCTTCTTTTCTTGTAACACGATAGGTTTTATCATCCAATGTCACAGAAATATTATCTGATTTCCCCGCAATCAAATCATCTGCTTCAGGAATCCATCCAAGTACACGATCTCCTACATGTTCAATCGAACGTTGTTTGAATAGTGCACTCATCCAAGTAATGACATAGTGATCATCATACATAACTATACCAACACCACCAGCCACAAATGCATCATCTGTAACATCACCTAAAGTCGTTTTTACACGTGTATATCCATTTTTATAGGCTTCATCAAAATCAGAAACGATATAGATTGATAAAATAGCTTCAACAATCAATATAATAATCGCTAAAACATTGATTTCCTTTAAAAAATAACATGTAATAAATAACGCACACGCTTGTATCACAAGCAATGAATACATGATTTTTCTAATTCTTTCCATCTTTAAACGCATGAGAAATATCTCCTTGTAATAATCTTTGATGTAAATCTGTAGTGATATATAAATATCCAACAACTGCGACTCCCATAGAAAGGAATAATGATAGTAACAACGCTACTAAAATACTCATCCCTTTCATATGAAATTGTAACTTTAAAAATATCATGATCGTAATCATTCCAAATATCACTAAATAGAATGTCAGCGCAAGTCCAAACCCTTGTAAAACATACTGAATCATTTCATTTTCAAATTGATGATAAGAAGAATAATAGAAAGCAACTACCCCTAAGATTCCTAAATATCCACTCCATTTTGGAGGATAATAATCTGTAATTGGTGGCATTGGTTCAACATAGATTCTTAATCTTTTTAACATCAATCTACTTAATACATGTGTAATAAACCCTTCAAAGATTCCATTGAATATTGTAGAAACGATAATGATTGTCTTAATCATAGATGTAATATCTATTGTCGTTGTTAATGTTCTGCCAGTTTGGTCTAAGAATGTATTGACTAAATTGGAATATTCACTTACTTCTGCTTGTAAGTCATATCCAAAGAAACTCGCAAACACTAACATTGATAAAATATTAGATATCACAGCTAATATCATTGTTCGAATGACTAGCTTTCTACTAGAAACTTTATCATGTAAACCACAACCATAAATGATTCCAATCAACATTTCACTTACAATATAGAATAATGTTTGTGGTGTTCCTATGATGATTGTCAATAAAATGATTGCGATAAAAAGCACCCAACTATCTTTCCATCCATACTTTGTTCCATAGAATACCATTGGTAATGGTAATGCCCATACAAATGTAATTTCTAATAGTCCAGCAGTTTGTCTATTGATTAATAGCAACACCCCTATGATAGCTGCCATCATCGCTCCATCTGTAATCTTTCTAATATCTCTATTCATACCTATTTATTTCCATAATAAAAACATTGCTTACGCAATTAGAATTATACCATTATTGTAGTTAGATTGAAATTATTGCGAATTATATAAGAATTCCATTAAAGTGATCTATTTCATGTTGAATGATTTCTGCAGTATAGCCTGTATATTTCTTTGTATGTTTAGAAAAGTTCATATCTAGATACTGTACTGTGATTTCATGATATCTTTCTGCTTGTCTTGTTCCATTTAGAGATAAGCATCCTTCTTCGCAGGTATACAATCCTTTTTTCTTTATAATGACTGGGTTTACCATCAAACAAACTAACTTTCCATCATAAAAAACAACGATCTTCTTTAATGAACCTATCATATTCGCAGCCATACCAACACACTTATCTTGGTTTGCTTGTAGAGTATCTATCATATCTTTCATGATTTGTATATCATCTTTTGTTGCATCAATACTTTTCTGTTGTAAGAAAAATACATCTTTAACGATTTCTTTAATCATGCTCGCTTCCTCTTTTTAAATGTTCCATCAATCATTAATACGATCTTTCCATAAATGTACATCACTACAACTATTAAAATACATTCTTTGATCACAATGTCATATCCCAATTGTTCAGAATCCAAAAATGCATATGGATATCCTGTATTCGCTAACATTCCACACAAAACAGAAACAATCCCATATAACATAAACGTAAACATATGCATAACAATAAACTTCTTATTAAAATGTCCCTTATGAGAAACAAGATATTCTAAAGTGATTAAAATTGGTAATACAACATGAATCAATGTATACCCATAACTCAACCATCCTGTACTATTTTTATAAAATGGTTGTAAGAATATCCAAGTAAATAACGCACTAAATGTAATTCCCGCAACAAGAATAAACTTCAACAAAGAAAAGAATACTCCATGTTTTCGATTCCATATATAAGCACACTCTAATAGATAATAAACAATCGCAAACATTGTATAAATGGATAATAAAGACGCAAATCTGCTCCAGACAACACTCCCATCTAAAACACCACTTATAAATACAAGTGATATGGCGCTACAAATCACGATTAATAAATCAAATATTTTTTCCAAAAATCTATTTTTCATCTTAATAATTATAAATTATCATTTCACTTATTCAATTCTTTCGTTAAAATGAAATACATATGAATCAAAAAGAATTTATACAAGGTTTCAAAGACGGAATTCCAATTGGTCTAGGATATTTCGCAGTTTCTTTTGCGTTAGGTATCGCAATGAAAAATGCAGGGCTCACGTGGATTGATGGTTTTTTTATGTCTCTGTTAAATTTAGCTAGTGCTGGTGAATATGCAGGAACACAAGTGATTTTATCTTCTGGAAGTTATTTTCAAATGTTTTTGATGACTGCTATCGCAAATGCACGTTATATGTTGATGAGTTGTTCTTTATCCCAAAAATTAGAACCACAAACAAAAACAAAACATAGACTACTCATTGGTTACGCAATTACAGATGAATTATTTGGAATTGCATATTCTAGAGAAGGATATTTAAATCCATTCTATTTTTATGGAGGAATGAGTGCTTCTGTACTTCCATGGGCGTTTGGCACGTCTTTAGGAATTATCGTGGGAAATATATTACCTACAGCGATTGTTTCAGCTTTATCGGTTGCCTTATATGGCATGTTTTTAGCAATTATTATTCCACCATCTAGAAAAAATCATGTTGTATTAGTACTTATTTTGATTTCATTTCTAGCAAGCTTTTTCTGTACAATTATTCCTGTTCTTTCCAATATTTCATCTGGAACAAGAATCATTCTATTAACAGTTATCATCGCAAGTATCGCAGCTATCGTAAAACCAATCAAGGAGGAAGAACATGAATCATAGTATTATTATTTATATTCTAGTTTCATTTCTAACAAGTTATTTGATTCGTGTTTTACCACTCACATTAATTCGTAAACCAATCACAAATCAATTCATACGTTCTTTCTTATATTATGTACCTTATGTCACTTTAGCACTAATGACATTTCCCGCAATGGTCCAATCAACGACTTCTCAAATCGCTGGAGTATGTGCACTCATCATAGGAATTCTTCTTTCATGGTTTGATTTAGGATTACCTATTGTTGCGAGTGTCTGTTGTATTACAGTATTTGTTTTGGAAATGTTTATATGAAAAGATGGGCAATACCCATCTTTTTTAGAATCCACCAATTGGAATCGAAGCATCCATTTGTGTAACAACAGCTTTATATTGTTCGTATACTTCTTGATAATTCGATAAATGATCTTCATCCATTTGTGTAAAAGGAATCACATCAAAGTTATAACAATTTGAATCAAAATAACAATACATCAAGTCTGTTTTCAAATCATCTAAACGAACTTCTACTGTACCATCCGCATATGTTGTCTTATAGATTGTTAATCCAGCCATCATTTCAATTCTACTTAGATCATATTGTGCTGCAACAATATTGCCCATTGCGTAAAAACAAATCGTTTTATGATTATTTAACCACTGCACCGGTTCAATACAATGTGGATGATTTCCAATAATAATATCTGCACCTGCATCTGCCATTTGTTGCGCTAGACTTGTTTGTTCATCATTTGGTGTTGTTTGATATTCATCACCCCAATGTATCGCAACAATAACTACATCCGCCATTGTCTTCGCTCTAGCAATCTTATCCAACAATTCCTGTTCATGCCCTGCATAACAAGTTACATAATATGACTCTTCTGGTTGTAAACCATTCATATCATGACAATAAGATATAAATGCATACTTGATTCCATTCATTTCTCCTACAGGTATTGCATCATAATCTTCTTGTGACAAATAGGTACCATTCATGATGACGCCTTCTTTTTGATTCCAATAATTCACAGAATTTGTTAAACCATATGTTCCCATATCTAAACAATGATTGTTGGCGGTAGAAACAAGGTTGAAACCAAGATTTGTCATATAATCGCCCCAAGATTGTGGCCCATTAAATGTAGGATATCCATGAATACCTAAATCATCGCCACCTAATATTGTTTCTTGATTGTAGTAGCGAATATCATAATTCTGTGCAATCGCACCAATTCGATCTAATAGTGTGAAATTATATGTTCCATCTCCTACAGCCGCATCTCTTTCAATCGTTGTGTGTAATAAAGCATCTCCTACCATAAACATAGAAGCACTTGTCGTAACAGGTTCTGCTGTTGGTGTTGGTGTACTAACAACTTCTTCTTTTTGTTCAGAATCCTCATTATTTGTTCCATGGAACAAATAGTTCAAACCAAACGCTGTACCTAATGTTGCGACAATAAATAGCGCAAGTAACAAAACTAGCTTTAAAGCCACTCCCTTTTTCAATTTTCTTTTTGCCATAATCATTCCCCTTAAGCACTTCTATTGTACTTTAACATATAAAAGTTTTTCAATTTCTTCTTTGACTGTTCGAAAACGATATACAACAACATAATTCCCTTTTACATTTGTATCAATCGTTGAAGGAAGTATCAATTCACCTTTCATAGAAGAATAAGATTTTACATATGCCATTGGATCAAAAGATTCTCCACACTCTAAAGTAACAGTATCACTTTTTAACTCCAAATATGGTTTCTGTGTTTCTATTGGAAACAATGTGAATAACAATAAAAAACAAACAAAGACAAATAATGGAATATATCTTTGATAATCTATTTTCACTTTCTCCCCAGCTTCTAATTGCATTCTTATTTGAACCATTCTTTCAAATGAGATTTCAGGATTCATGTATTTTTTGATTTGCTTGTATTCGATTCCATGTTCAAAACCCAATCTGATTTCTCGCATTTGAAGATAATTGTATTCTCTAGCACCATATAACTTTATTTCTTTTTCTTTTAATCCATGTTTTATTCCTAACTCTATTTCTTTTTTCTGTAAGAAAGTTAATTCAGATTCAAAACACGCCATAATCATTTTCATCATAAAAAAGTCCTCATTACTATATTCACAAATTTTTATTAAAATCCTAAAATATTTAGGGAGAATTATTATGTTAAATGAAATGAGTTTCTTAAAAAATATGGAATATGTCCGTGTTGGTGGTTCAAATGAAGAAGAAAAAGCCGCAAAATATATTCAAAAACAATTAGAAAAATTAGGTTTAAAATCAAAAATCGAAGAATTTCCAGTCCATGATTCCGAAATCACAAAGGCTACGTTAGAAGTCACTTCACCTTACAAAGAATCTATACCTTGTACAGGTTACATGAATTCTGTATCTACAAATCTAGAAAAAAAACTTTATTATCTCAGAAACAAAAATGATGAAAGAGAAATCAAAAATGTAAAAAATAAAATTGTTCTTTTGGATTCTGGTATGCCATATTGGACATACAAAGACCTATTGGATAATGGTGCTGCAGGATTTATCACAGCCAATGGCACATTACATGATGACGATACAGATATTGATCAAAAAGAGATTCGAGAACCTCTTGAAAAGCTCGGAAGATTACCTGGTGTCAATATCCATATCAAAGATGCATATAAAATGATTTCAAACAACACCCAAAAAGTAAAAATCACATTAAAAGAGAAAGATATCAAAGATCATAAATCGAGAAATGTTGTTTGTAAGATCAAGGGAAAAGATGATCAAATCGTTGTATTCTCTGCGCATTATGATTCTGTTCCTCTATCAAAAGGAATTTATGATAACGCATCTGGTGCACTCACAATATTAAAGATTGCGGAAGCGTTTTCTAAACAAACACCACAACACACATTACTATTTGTTTGGTGTGGCAGTGAAGAAAGAGGATTATTAGGTTCACAAGCTTTCTGTAAGAAACATAAAAAAGAACTTAATCACTATCGTTTAAATATCAACATTGATATGGTTGGATCACACTTAGGAGAATTTGATACACGTGTTTCTGCCGAAGATAAATTAGCACATTACATTGATTATTTTTCTAGTGAAGTTGGTTTTGCCAATAAAGTTACAACAGGTGCATATCCAAGTGATTCTACCTCTTTCGCAAGTAGTGGAGTCCCTGCATTATCATTCGCAAGAAATACAATGTTAGAACCTATCCATTGTAGATATGATGATATAACAACTATCAGTGAAAAGAACTTAAAAGAAGATATTCAATTTATCATCCAATTCTCACAAAGAATGGCGAATAGTTGTATCATCCCTGTCAAAAAAGAAATTCCTGAAGAAATTCAAAAGAAACTTGATGAATACAATTACAAAAAAAGACCATGATAACGATTAACATCGTTATCTTTTTTTTCGCGAAAAATTCTTATTCCGTGGTGAAAGGAGTCATATATGACAAAAAGCATCACGAAGGACTTGACCGTTCCTGAAGGGAACGGTTTTACAATGCAAGCAGAAGATCTTAGTTGTATGAAATCACTGAAAGAAGTCTGCACAGAATTTGGTATCACAAGAAAAACACTTTTCTATTATGACAAAATTGGTTTATTGAAACCGTCTCAAAGAGTCGGCTCACAAAATACCAAATATTATTCAGAAAAGAAATGCAAACAACTCAAAGAAATCATCGCATACAAAGAAGCAGGTGTTCCCTTAAAAACGATACAACTTTTGTTAAAAGAAACACCAAATGAAAAGATTCATTTTCTTGAAGAAAATATCAAAACGTTAGAAACTGAAATTATTTCATCAAAAACAAAGATCAAAAAAACAAAAGAGTTAATTCAAAAACTCAAGGAGAAACAGAAATGAAAACATTCTTTCAAACAAACAAAAAAATATTCACAATCATTGGTTCTATCATTATCGCAGTTATTTTCTTATGGATTGGTTTAAAAGTCGGAAATACAGGACCTACCACAGATGGTCAAACAACAAAACTACGTTTCGAAAATATTGGAGAACTCGCAACGCAAAGTGCTTATACAACAGAAGTAGAAGTAACTGACGATGACAAAAAGATATTTGGAATTAGTGTTCCATTTACTGAAGCGAAACAAATCTATTCCTACAACGTCAATATCAAAGCTGGATATGATTTCACAAAGATCACTTATGATGTGAATGATGAATCAAAAGAAATCACAGTTACATTACCAGAAGTACAAACATTAAGCACAGAATTAGATAGAGATTCATTCAAGATATATCACGAACAAACTTCAGCCTTCACACATATTGATCTAGAAACACAAAACAAAGCTATATCTCAAATGTGTGAGCGTGCAGAACAAAGTGCTATTGAAAATGGTTTGTACGAAAACGCAGAAAAGAACGCAGAACTCGTACTCAAAGGATTCTTCTCTTCTGCTTATGATTTAGATGAATATTCATTAACATTTAAAACAAATTAAGCATATAAAAAGGTAGTTTTATCTACCTTTTTATATGCTATTTTCATCTTTCTAAACTATCGATATAAAGTCCATATTCATTTAGCATTTGTAGTGATTTTATCATATAAGCATAAGCCAATGGATTTACATTACGTATACCACTAATTTTTTTAACTCCTTTTATGTGAAGGTGAATATTTCTATAACTTTCAGGCTCTGAAATACGTTCAAATTCACTTTGTCTAGTTAGAAGGCATGTTGCAAGATACATTACTTCACTAGCATAAGTCCCTACAATTTCTCCATTTATTCTTCCTTTAAAAATATGTCCTTGTATTGAATTTATACCCATCGAAAGATTTTTATAGTCTTCTGCATTCAAGCTTCCTCTTCCCATAATGCAAATACAACTGTCAATTGTGTCTTTTAAGCAATCCATCGGATTGATAGAAAGTCCTCGATATTCCAATTCTACAAGAGATACTTTTTCATATACTTTAGCGACCATTTTATAGTCATCCATTTCTTGTAGTAAAGTCCAACAATCAAATAATTGTTTAATAATTTCAAGTTCTTTATCTCTTCCAAAAGGAATTCCAGTTGTATGAGGAGCAAAGGCTGTAAGCTTGTCTGCTAAAATACAATTCTTATCTGGAATTGTCACCATAAGATCATCGCCTTCACTTACAAGATGTTTATTTCTTATTGGCACCTTTACTAGCTTTTGATATGGATTTTCTTCAAACACCACATCTAATAATATGTTAATTTCCTTACTTGTTATTGGCGAAAGAAAATGAAATCTAAAATGACGTTTTTCTATTTCATTAACACCTTTTCTTTTATTTTCTTCAACGCTAATAAAAGGAAATATTTCGCCAGCTTTTTGGATATAACTATCAACATCCGTATTGTGATTAACAATAATATCAATATCAGTACTTAATCGTCTTGGTTCATCAAGCATAACCAAAAGTGATGTTCCACCTTTAAAAATAAAAGGCATCTCAACACTTTGAATTGCCTCTAATAGTCCAAACGCAAAGACTGTTCTTTCCAATATAGATGGATCAGCGCCTGTTTTTTCTCTCAGCTTTGTTATATATTCAGCCGTGAAATTATCGTGTATCAGCATTTTCTTCTCTCCTTTCTTTAAAAAATTCCATAATTACTTTTTCTCTATTACGTCTACGAGCATAGCGCAACATTCGTGATTCATCTATAAAATACTTATCTTGTATCTGTTCGCAAAAAGTTGGAAATTCAGATTTGCTAAAAGTCAATGATATGAGTTTATCCGCTGATATATCAACAACCATCTTTTCTAACATGATTGAATGTGGAGCATCCCTTCTACAAGGTGCCTCAGATATCAAGTCTGTTACTACTATACAATCTCTTGACCAATATAAATTAAAATCATCTCTGCTTGGTTTATACATAACATTTGGATAACCATTTTCTTGAAGAAAGCGAAAAACATAAATACTGCTTTCTTTCTCAACTTGTAAAAAAATTGTATTCTGTGCAATTAAATGATTTAAATACTCATTCATTAAAAATGTTTCAAAAGCAGTAAACTGAACATACGGATATTTTCCAGAAATCATTTCAATTAGATTCAAGGAAGTTTCAGAATAATTAGGCATATAGTTTTCCTTTTGTAAATCTGTTGATAATTCATATGAATCATATCCGATTCTAGTTAACTTTCCGCTACGAATTAAAGCATTCAAAGCCCATTGATAACTATTACCTGATAAATCAGGTTTTGTTGTTTTAAGTTTCTCTACAAGTGCTCTATGCGAATATGCTACCCCTTCGTCAATGTCTTTAATCATATTTTCATACCACATTGTAAGTTATCTCCTTTGTGTCACAAACACATCGGCAAATTTCAATGCTTTTTGCCGATATTTATTATACAGTCTTCATCCAGATCTATCAATACACATCGGCAAATTTACGTCTTTTTTGCCGTTGTGTGCACTGCATTAAAAGAGCACAAAAAAAGTAGCTAAGCTACCTTCTTGTTTCCTCTATAGAATTTTCTTTCTTTCCACATGACTCTAACATCATTTGCCTGAAATATGATACAAGCTATGATTGCACACATTCCTATTGCACTAGATGTATTCTTTTCAATATCTCCTACCTTTATTGAATGCTCACAATACACTAACATAAAGATACAGAAACATAGAAATACTATTTTTAAAGCAACGCATAAAATGTAACTTAACTTTGTCTTATTCATGTTCATCGATCCATTTGATAACTGTATTATAATCAGTTATATAGAGGTTATCAATATATTTCCGGGAATTTTCTATTAGATAACCATTATTCATACATGAATCACCCCGACTGACCCGCTGATGCAAGTCAGTTTGGGTTTCTGTTATCCGGTTTACCATAATGTTCAGGTGCCACTATAGTTCCTTCCAACACGGACGTTCACAGTGCCCTCTGGTTTCGTTTTTACACGACCACTTTAATTTAATGCTGTATATGCATTACGTATTGTTGTAATACTTTCAAAGTTGATATTTGTTGCGAGTAACGGAAATGCTTTTCGCATGATATTAGCTGAACCATTCAGATCTGCATTAATACATCTTCCATCTTTGGATTTGTACAATCCACGTTTAACACGTTTTCCAGAAAACTGATACTTGGCATCTGTTTCTTTCTTGTATACAGGAATATCATCATCATCTAGGTAACTAGCTTTACTTGTGTAACTTTCTTCTTGTTCGATTGTTTTAATACCAACACGTTCTGCTGAGTACTCAATCATTTTGATTAGCTGTCCAAATGGCATCTGTACAAACGTTTGATTGTTTCTCTTACCAATATCTGATTCTTGTTTCCACAAGTTATTCTTTCCAATAACGATAGTGTCGATACGATTGTCTACGCACCATGTCATGAAATACTTCACTGTTTTAAACAAGTAATCCTTGATACGATTGTTTCTATTCATTGTAACTGCGTTGAACTGTTTCGTTGGTTGAAACTTTTGTTTAGTACTTAATGTATGATTAGATACGATACTTGCGATTGCTTTGTTGTACATTTGGTTAACCAATTTAATTGGTAATCCTTTGATTAGTAATGATGGTTGATTCACATTATTTGTTACTGCCATAAGATTATCTACACCAATATCAATTGAAGCGATACGTTTAGATTCTTTCTTTATGGATGGTTTTTCTTGATCATCATCAAACACAAAAGACATCTGATACTTTTCACCAATTGGTGTTACATGTACTTCTATCAGTCTGCCAGGTACTTTCTTACCTAATGGAACTATAATCTTTGTTTTAGGTAATTTACATTGGTAGTTTCCTTTTG